>JAGRGH010000056.1 GCA_020445605.1 Chromatiales bacterium | reverse complement strand
ACTCGCCGCGATGCTCCTGTACCATCCGAACCGAACGCTCACGGACCTCAGGTGAATACTGGTTTGACTTCTTCATGGCTCCATTCTCTCAAGAGTTGAAGCCTCCTCAAAACCCGGGGCGGTTCAATTTGCTTGTTCGAGAAGGAGCCGGAAACCCTCCCAATACAGGCCGCCCTCGCCTTCTCAGCGACATGCCCTCTCGCCGCCGCAGCTAGGTGCCCCCCACCCGCATCTAGTGCCTCGGCTTGATCTCCCAGCGTGAAACCCCGATGCTACGGGCGGGCAGACAGAGGGGCGATGGACCACGGCACGCCGGGATGCAGGCTTGCCGTGTGGGACGCATAACCAGAATTGGGGGAAAGTGGCCGGCGTGCCACCGAACATCAGTCCAGCGCGGGAGAATCGCGACCCAACGGCCAGCGGCGGTTTCCAGCCGTCGCGAAGGGACGATTTCGGCCTCACGCTGCCGCTGGGGCACTATCGCGCAGTTTTTTGCGCACTCGACCGCGTTCGATTTTCGGACTACTCGGGCTCGACCTGGCGTGGCGCGTTCGGTCACGCGCTGCGCGCGATCGCCTGCTCGACCGGAGCCCCGCAGTGCGCGGGCTGTCCGCACCTCGCCGCCTGCGCCTACGCGGGCATCTTCGAAACCGGCCCGTCGCCATCCACAGACCGCATGCGCCTCTACAACGAGGTGCCACGCCCGTTCGTGCTTCGCGCGAGCGAGTCGGCGGAATACGCCGCTGGTTCACTGACCGAACTCCAATTCGTGCTCATTGGCAGGGCTAACGATCACCTTGCGCTGATCATTTCCGCCCTGAGCCGAGCCGGTCGGCACGGACTGACCGACCGGCGTGCGCGTCTGGAACTGATCGCTGTCGATCAGCAGACCGACTCCGGATGGCTCGCAGTGCAACGGGCCGATACGCCCCTGCATGCGTTCCCGCTAAAGCCCCAAGTACCACCGCCCTGCCCGACCGATGCCGTCACGCTCGCGTTCGAAACACCATTGCGACTGATTCGCGATGGCCGCCTGGTCACGGCGCAATCCTTCCGTTTTGATGCGCTGTTTTCGACCCTGATCCGCCGCATCTCCATGCTCGGCTACTTCCATGCCGCGCTGGAGTTGGAACTCGATTTTGCCGGACTGGTTGATGCAGCTCGCAAGATCAATCCACTGCACGCTGAACTGCACTGGCGCGAGTGGCAACGGCATTCCAACCGTCAGCGTCGCGCCGTCGACATGAGCGGCCTCCAAGGTCGCGTGGTCTTCAACGGCCCCGATCTGGCGCCATTCTGGCCGTTCCTCTGGCTCGGACAGTGGACGCACGTCGGCAAGGGCGCGGTCATGGGGCTGGGCCGTTATTCGATACAAGCTGCAAGCTTGCGGAATCAGACAGACGTCCGACACCCACCTAAAGTGGCATCCGCAAGGCCGGCGCCGAAGGAAGCCAGTGAGGCGCGAACGGTGCAAGACGGTATGGACGCCGCGGCCTTGCACATCCAGAAGAGCCGCCAACGGAACAGAAAATGAACCGCCAGCCGCACGAATACCAACGCCGCATCCTGCTCATGGTCACCGGCCGAACACCGCAGGTCGTCACCGAGACCATTTACGGCTTGGCCAAATGCCGGAAGCCTCCATTCGTGCCCACAGAGATACACCTGATTTCCACGCGCGACGGCGAACGCGACGCGCGTCTGACACTGCTGTCGGATGACCCAGGTTGGTTTCATCGCCTGCGGCGCGACTGGAAGTTGCCGGCGATCGAATTCGGCGAAGCGAACATCCACGTCATCAAAGACGCCAACGGTGAAAAACTCGACGACATCCGCACCCCGGAAGAAAACGAACGTTGCGCGGATTTCATCACCGCGCTGGTGCGTGAGTTCGCAACCGACGCGAACAGTGCGTTGCATGTCTCGCTCGCCGGTGGGCGCAAGACCATGACCTACTACCTCGGCAACGCGCTGGCCCTGTTCGGACGTGCGCAGGATCGCCTTTCCCACGTGCTCGTCAGCGCGCCGTTCGAGACCCATCGCGATTTCTACTATCCGACGCCCTACAGCCACGTCATCCAGACACAACCGGGCGGTCGACATTACGACGCACGAGATGCCGTGGTCGAACTCGCAGACATTCCGTTCCTTCAGTTGCGTCATATCCACGACCACCCGCTGCTCGACGGCCAGACACGTTTCAGCGATGTCGTGCGCGCGGCAAACCGGGCGTTGGCGCCGCCGCATCTGACCATCGACCTCAAAAACAGCCGCATTCGTGCCGGTGAACAAATCGTCAAACTTGCCCCAGCCTCTCTGGCCCTATTGGTCTTGTTCGCGCGCCGTGTTCTTGACGGCGAACCGCCGATCGAGGCTCCGCCCAAGAAAATAGATGATAAGAAAATCGATGCGAAACTGAAAAATCGTGACCTCGCCAAACGCTATCTTGCCGAATACCGCCGCATTCGCGGAGAGATGGGAGACACCGCCAAAACCGAAAAGGCGTATGTGAAGGGCATAGACGGAGATCAGTTCTCTACCACGCTTAGTCGCCTGCACAAGCGCCTACGCGCCGCGCTGGGGCCGGGCGCAACGCCATACATGATTAGTGATGGGGGCAAGCGCCCGCGTCGCTACCGCCTTGCGCTTGCGGCAAACGCCATCCAGTTTGGCGAAATACCTGCGGAAGGCAAGGCACACCCCGGCGAAACAATCGGACCCGACCACGCCAGATGACAACTCACACCCTAATCAGTTTTCTTGGCAAGGCGCGCCTCGACCCGGCCACCGGTTACCGCAAGGCCCGCTACCGTTTCGATAACGGCGACGAGCACGAGACGCCCTATTTCGGCCTCGCCCTCAAGGACCACCTGCACCCCGACCGCCTCGCCCTATTCGGCACCGCCGGCAGCATGTGGGACGTGCTGCTTGGGCACCTGGCCGAGTCCGACCCTGACGCCGAGCGCGGACTCGCCCTCATCGAAGCCGTGCCCGCCGAGCACGTCACCCAGGCCATGCTCGATGTCGCACGGCCCCTGATCGAACGCGCCCTGGGCTTGCCTTGCGACCTGCGCATCATCGATTACGGTCGCGACGCCACAGGGCAGGGAGCGATCTTGACGGCTATTGCCACTTCCGTGCGCGAGGGCAAGGTCAGCGTTGACCTCACCCATGGCTTTCGCCACCTGGCCGCGCTCGGCCTGCTTTCATCGGTCTTCCTCGAACGCATCCAGCGCCTGGACATCGACGGTCTGTACTACGGCGCCCTGGAAATGACAGAAGCCGGGATCAGCCCCGTCATCCGCCTCGATGGCCTGCTCGCCGTACAACGCTGGATCGACGCCCTAGACCGTTTTGACCAGAACGGCGACTACGCCGTGTTCGCGCTGCTGCTCCAAGCCGATGGCCTGGCGGCCGACAAGGCCCGCTGCCTCGAACGCGCCGCCTATTACGAGCGCACCATGAACCTGAGCGACGCCCGCGCCCAGCTACAAACCTTCCTGCCCAGCCTCGACGCCATCCTTAGCGGGGCCTCCGGCCTCTTTCAAGACGCTTTACGCCAGCGCCTCTCCTGGGCGCGAGGAGGCGGCCTGTTTGAACACCAAGCCCGGCTCGCACGCTTCTATCTGAATACCGGCGACTACCTGCGCGCTGCGATCCTCGCCTTTGAGGTGGTCATCACCCGCGAGTGCGGCACCCGCAACCTCGACCTGCACGATTGGGACCGGGGCCGTGGCCCCGCCAGCGAGATGCTGGAGGCCGAACTGAAGGCCGGATTGCATCGAGACGAGATCCGCGACGCCTACTGGATGCTGAAAAACCTGCGCAACGGATTGGCCCATGGCAACCCAGCGCAGATCGATTACTACCGACGCATCATCGCTGATCCCCAACGCCTGCCGAGGGAGTTGGAAACGGCGATGGAGCGGATGTTGAACACCACGGGGAAATGAAGGAGACCACCCATGCCAGAGACCATCGAAGCAACGTTTGAGATCGTCACGCCCATGTTTCTTGGCGGCGCGAGCAGTATAGAACTCGCCGACGCCATTCGACCGCCCTCGGTGAAGGGGGCTTTGCGATTCTGGTGGCGAGCGTTGCAGTGGAATAACTACTACCAAAAAACCAACCAGGATGAAGCCCTTGCCTTGACACGGCTACATGCGCACGAGGCAAGACTTTTCGGCCATGCGGCTAATGACCGCAACCTATCCCAGGGACAGGCTTGTTTCCTGCTTCGCACGCACATCATCGAGCCACCGAAGGCTGCGGCCTTAGAAAACCCAGGTCCCGGCCAACAATATCTGTTGGGGCAGGGGCTTTATAGGAACGGCTATTTACGCCAGGCCATCCCTGGCGGACGTTTCGCCATCAATCTGCGATTCAAGCGCGCCCTTTCTTCGGAAGACAGGGAGACCATAGCCCGCGCACTGATCTGTTGGGGCCTGCTGGGGGGACTCGGTTCCCGCGCCAGAAGAGGACTGGGGTCGGTTGCCATCCAGAAAATCGACGGTGTCGACACCAAGATCCCCACCAACTCAGACGGACTCAGGGCGTTCATTGGCGCGCTCGATACCCCTGAGCCTCCATATTCCGCCTTCTCCAGTGAGTCACGCATCGAGGTAATAAATACTGGAAACCAGTCTGGCTGGAATGTGCTCGGCCAAGTGGGGCTTGAACTGCTCAAGTACCGTAGTTACGGCGTCGCCAATGCCAGAACTGGCCTGCATGAAACCGCCGGTATCCGAGCGGAACAAAACTTCCCCAACGACCACGACTGGGTGCTAGACGCCGTTGACGGCAACTGTCCGCTTCAAATACCGGAACGGGGAGTATTCGGCTTTCCCCACAACTATTTCTTCAAATCCAAAGTCGACCAACTGAAGGTCAAAGGCTTCGACAATGGCCCGGCGGCAAAACGGGCGAAAGCAGAAATCGCGCCCGTCACGAGCGATCGGACAAGGCGTGCATCTCCGCTGCTGATCCATCTGCACAAGTTCCCGGATGGCCAGACCGCCGCAATACAGAGCCTGCTGCCCGCCAGATTTCTGCCGCCAGGCGATCCAATCAACATCAAGACCCACCAGTTGAATAACCAAAACTGCAATCTGCCGTTCACACCCAACTACCAAGTCATCCACGACTATCTGGACCGTTTCAATGGAGAGCGCGTGCTATGAGCCAGGAACGCTACTTTCATTTCACCCTCGGCCCCGTGCAGGCCTTCGTCTCCCAGGCGCGGCGCACGCGGGATTTCTGGGCCGGATCGTTCCTGTTGTCCTGGCTGTCCGCGGTGGCCATGAAGACCGTGCAGCGCCTCGCCAACGACCCGCAGTGCATCGAGTTTCCTATTCCCGACAGCGAATTCCTTGAGGCCATCGAACATGGTGTCGACAAGAGTAAAGGACCCAAGCAGGGCAATATCCCCAATCGCTTCATGGCGCGTGTGCCTGAGAGCTTCAAGATCGAACAGGCGCGTGAAGTAGAACTAGCTGTGCAGACAGCCTGGAGGGCCCTGGCGGAGGAGGTCTGGAAAATGGATTTTGCCCACCGGCCGAGTGACCGACTCACTGAGACTTTGGACATCTGGAATCGCCAGGTTCCCTCTTTCTGGGACATCCAATGGATCTTCACCAAATCCAAGGCGGACACCGGCGCCCTGGACCGGCGCAAGAACTGGCGCAGCCACGCCCTGCCCGAGGAGGGCGGCGTCAAGTGCGGAATGATGGACGGATGGCAGGAACTGTCTGGGGTGAAAAGACCGAACAAGGAGGTCAGCAAAGTCTTCTGGGAGAACCTAAGGGCGACCGCGCAACACGGCATCCGTTCAGACCTGCGCCCGGAAGAGGAACTTTGCGCAATCGCCTACGTCAAGCGCCGCTTCGTGCGATGTTTCAAGGACTTCACTGTGCCACTGCCAAGCGGTTGGGTTGCCCACGGTTGGGAACTACCACCGGCGCAGCCATCGACATACTACCTGGCCGCCGCTCCATGGCTTGCCCAAGTCATCGAACATGCGGATGCGACCTCAATCACGGAGTTCTACAAGGCCGCTCGCGACCTGAACGTTCAAAGAGGCGAGTGGAGCAACGAGGTCCATTGCGTCAAGGAGGCCCGCAAGAAGCACGGTCATCGATTACCGGCCCTGGAGGACAGCAAGTACTTCGCCTCCCTGGACGGCGCGGTGTTCTTCGAGCACGCGCTGGAAAACGATGATTTGTTTCCATCCCGAGCCAAGGTCCCGGCCGTGCGGGACGCATTGAAGGCTCTGTCCCGCTCGTCCAAGGCC
Organism: Chromatiales bacterium; assembly: GCA_020445605.1. Classification (NCBI taxonomy): domain Bacteria; kingdom Pseudomonadati; phylum Pseudomonadota; class Gammaproteobacteria; order Chromatiales; species Chromatiales bacterium. Next base: position 11,945 of record JAGRGH010000056.1, on the reverse strand, counting down.
GCGAATCTGGACCCGCCGTCCCCGTTCTACGCTGTGTTGCTCATGGACGGGGACTCCCTTGGCAAGCACATGTCCGACGAGGACAAGCAGCCCATCATCAGCCGCGCCTTGGAGCACTTTACGCGGGACGCCGCTGACGTCGTTTCGGCACAAAGTGGTTTTTTGGTCTACGCCGGCGGTGACGACGTGCTCGCCGTCCTGCCCCTGGAATATGCACTGCCCTGTGCATTAGCCCTGCGCAACGCCTACACGAAGCATTTCGATGAGTCGAGGAAGACCGCGAAGCTCCGAGGCGACACGGACTTTGCGGCCACCCTCTCCGGCGCAATCGAATTCGCCCACGTGAAGATGCCGCTCGGGCGGGTACTGGCCGATGCCCACGATCTGTTGGAAAACGTCGCCAAGGACGCTACGGGGCGAGACGCCATCGCCTGCCGGGTGTGGAAACCTGGCGGTCAGGCCCTGCAATGGTCAATGCCTTGGGAGATCGCGGCGAAATCGGGTCATGTGGAAGTCGTCGAGCTGAGTAAGCGATTCCAGCGGCATAACAGCGATGGCACGCCACTGGCAAACGGATTCTTCTATCGAATCCGCGAGCGGCTAGAACTCTTCAATCCAGGTCCTGCCGATCCAGAGGCCACGCCGGTTCTCTCCGCCGCACAGGCGAAGTCGCTGATGGCGATGGAATACCTGAATTCCGGCCTGGCTGAAAAGGGCCTCGCCAAGAACGTGGCGGAGGATCGCATTGCCCCGTTGCTCGAACAGTGTCGCCCCCATGTGCGCGTGGTCGATGACCATGGCAACGCGCACCCGATAGACAGCCGCCGTCACACCGTAGACGGCGCACTGTTGGTGCGCTTTCTGGCGCAGAAAGGAGTGGAAACCAGATGACAACGCAAACCTGGCGATTCGGGGGCCTGGACACCTGGTTCTTTCGGGAATCTCGCCCCCACGAGAGGATCGGCGGCACCGAACTGGCAAGCATCTTCCCTCCGCCAGCGCGCACGCTGATTGGCGCAATGCGAACCGCCGTCGGCGAAGGGATGGGTGTGGATTGGCATCGGCTCGAAGCAGATGGAGCAGTCCGCGCCATCATCGGCTTTGGTGACGAAGACCTTGGCAGCCTCAACTTCGGCGGCCCATGGGTTCATCACGCGGGAATGCGCTACTACCCGTTGCCCTTGACCATCCTGGTGAAACCTCAACCCAATGCCGGTGCACGAATGGGGCCGAGCTATGAGATGCGGCGTCTGGCCCTCGGACCGGGCAGCCCGTGCGATCTTGGTGAAGATATACGCATGCCCACGCTACCGAAAGGCTGCGACCCTGGCTTCACACCGCTGTCGCCAGCTTGGGTCAACGCTGATGGGCTGCGCCGGATACTCGATGGCGGCACGCCCGAGCAGTCACACCTTCTGGAACTGGACGCCCTGTTCCGTGAGGAACCCCGTCTCGGCATTGCGCGCGATTATGTGCAGCGCACCGCACTTAAATCCCGCCTCTACCAGACCCGTCACCTTCGTCTGGATGCCGATACGGCGCTGGAAATGGATGTAACAGGTATCCCCGACGACGTCACCCCTGTCCCCATGATCAAACTTGGCGGAGAAGGGCGACTCGCGACGATCAAGATCGATCCGATCCACCCACCGCCACCCGATCTACCGGAATTCCAACCCGGCGATGGTGTGTTGATCTACCTGCTCACCCCCGCCGACTTTGGCGCTACCACACCTACCCAGCCCTTCGGCACCCTCCCCACCAACGTGTTGGCGATGGGATTGACCCAGCAAGGCGCCGTCATCGGCAAGGCCCATCGCGAGGGTGGTTGGGACCTCGCGCAAAACTGCCCGCGCCCGATGCGGAGCCTCATCCCTGCGGGCAGTGCTTGGTATTGCAGCGTCAATGGCGATCCCGCTGCCGTAGCCAAGGCACTGAATGACATCGCCATCGGCAATGACACCAAACTGGGGCGCGGCCAGATCGCCGTCGGTCGCTGGCCCGCCAACGAAAACGTCGTGGAGAACCCGAAATGAGCCTGACCAATCAAGCCAGCGCCATCCTTGGCCTGTACGCCCAAACTTCGATCCACGCCGGCACCGGTCAAAACACGGGTGCCGTGGACCTACCGATTCAGCGCGAAGCCCATACCGGATGGCCCTGCGTGTTCGGGTCGGGGCTAAAAGGCGCCTTGCGCACCGACGCGGAGGGCCGCGGCCTGCCGACAGACGCCATCATCCGTATCTACGGTCCAGACACCAACAAGGCCTCTGACCACGCTGGCGCCATCGCCGTCACCGATGCCCGATTGCTTCTTCTTCCAGTGCGCTCGCTGACCAGCCATTTCAAATGGGTGACCTGCCCAGCGATCCTGAAACGACTGCAACAGGATCTGGCGAGGCTGGGAAAATTCAGCTGGGCCACGTTTACGTTCCCGCCTGAACCCGGTGATGACGAGGCCGTGGTCGCGCAGGGCAACAACGCCCTCTACCTTGAGGAGTACCGCTACACCGAGCGGGCGGAGGACCTGACGGGCTTGATCGATTGCCTCAAGCACCTCATCGCGGCAGATGTTGGGGATGCTCTACAAGATCAACTGACGCTCGTCAGTAACGACCAGTTCGCCCATCTCTGCCAATCAGCGACCCCGATCAATGCCCATGTGCGCCTGCACAGCGACACCAAGACGGTCGCCAAAGGACAACTCTGGTATGAGGAAACCCTGCCCCCGGAGACTGTTCTGTATGCCGGCATCGTCGCCAGTAAGGCGCGCAAGAAGGACGACACGACGGCCGCCAAAGACATCCTGGACGCCGTCATGAAACAAGGACCCCATATACAGGTCGGTGGCAACGAGACTGTCGGCATGGGCTGGTGCGCCGCCCAGTGGATCGCATCCGAGGAGGCATAACGCCATGCAAACCATCCAGCAACACCGCGCACGCTTTGCCTTGGAGCGCGTCGAGCACGCAAGCACCAACCTTCAGGCCGAAAAGCTCGCAGCATTCAAGGCACGCGCCGCGGAACTTCCAGCCATGATCCAGATGAACGGCCTGGGGCAAGCCGCCGCCTTCTACCGCATGAAAGGGGAAAAGCATGCCCATCGGGATTTGTACAACGTTCTCAGCGGCTGGCTGTGCCGAGCTCCTGGAGCGCACACCCCGGAGGGCGGCATTTTCCACGCGCACGGTGACCTCATCGCGGGCATCACTCATTCGGAACAGGGGGATTATCGCGTAGCTCAGGCCGAGGCCCTGGCGCTAATGGAGTGGGTGAAGCGTTTTGCCAAGGCCTTTATTGCCGACCAGCCGGCGGCGCACACCGCGCCGCCCGAGGAAGACTGACATGCTGCCCTTGTATCAACAGGACCAACACGTGTTTCCAAACAACAGGCCGCCCATCGGCGCCCATCGCGGCCTGTGGTTTGAACGCTTTTTCAACCGCTACTCTGACGATGCCACCGGACTGGAGAGTGATCAGGCCAAACAAGAATGGATACAAACTGTGCAGGGCACGGTCGGCAACCGCAGAGACTTGCTACGCCACGCCCACCAAGTCATCGCCCTCGCCAAGACGTGCCAGGGTGGCTATGGCCAGTTCAAAAACGATTGGCACTTCGCGACTGGCCTTGGCCTACCGCACCCGGTAGAAAACGGCTTTGCGTGGCACCCCGTCCTGTCCGTTCCGTACCTGCCGGGCGCGGCGGTGAAAGGGCTGGTGCGCGCCTACTTCGAGCAGTGGACCGATTTACCGGAAACACTGATCAAAACTAGGCTGAGAACGTGGTTCGGGTCCGAGTCGAAGAACGCCAAAATCATGGAGGCGGGTTGGTACGTTTTCTTCGACGCTATCCCTACTGACCGACCGAAGCTAATCGCCGATGTCATGACCCCGCACATGGGAAAATGGTACGAGTCCGGCGCCGTTAATCCCGGCGGACCCGACAACACCCCCGCCGATTGGCACGACCCCGTTCCGGTGCCGTTCTTAGCGGTCAGGGACCTGACACTGCTGTTTGCGGTTGGTGTGCGGCCCAAACTCCCGAAAGACATTGCCCTACAAGCTAGAGAAGAACTCAACGAGCTGTGGGAGGCGCTTGCTAACGCCCTGGATTGGTTGGGCGCTGGTGCCAAGACAGCAGTGGGATACGGTCGTATGGTTAGGGGAGCAACGCCGGATCGAGCCACCCTTGAAAAGGGATTCGGCACCTACTCCAAGGAGCTTCGGTCCACGCTGGATGGCCTCGCTCAGCAGAGAGAAAAACTCGGCAAACTGGATAGTCAGGATCCGATCGAGCAATCCATGGAGGCGGCGATTGCAGCGGAACCCAATAAACAGCAGGCAGCGACAGTCACCTTGATAAAGGCGGTTGAAGCAGGGCTCTGGGCGGGAGATGAGCGTACCGAGGTGATCCGCCGAATCAAGGCACGGATGGAGTCGAGCAAGGAGTGGAAACCGATATCCGGAGCGAAGAACCCCGATCGTGATGCGGCTCACCAGCGCACACTGAAAGTGGATAACTGGCTCGCGGAACAAAGCTAAACTGCGCGCTGGAGCGTAAGCATGAAAGGCCGCAAGAATCTCCGCCTGTTTACCCTTCTCCTCGTTCCGTTGGCCGTGGTCCCGGTATTCGCTGGCTGGGTCGGCGACATCCTCAAGGACTGGTTCGCCGATGCCGAACTGTCATCAGCGGACCCGTGGCTGTTCGGAGTTGGGCTTGTCGGCGTGCTTTTGCTCGCCGTGGTGATTCTGGCCACGGGGCGCAAGCTGCTTGGCATTGAAGACATCCAGGAAAGCGACAACGTGGCGCCACATCGGGTCCTTGTGGCGCTGCTGTCGCCCTGTGAGAACCTCCACCCACCATCTGAGGGCGAGGACGCCTCTGCCTGGCGCGTCGTTAATCCGCACCGTCCGGATCACACGGCATCGCTATCCGGGCTCACCCTTGAACAAGTGATCGACCCGAAATTTCGATTTGTGAACGGAAACAAGCTGCCGCTATGGAACTGGCAGCAGACCCTGCGCGCCGCGCATCACCATGACGATGCACTTGAGCAGCTCGTGCTGATCGGCTCCGAGGGCGGCTCTGGGACCACCGCACAGTTGAGCCTTGCGGAAAAGTTTTTCTCTCACTACTTTCCAGGCAAGGTTCAGATCAAGGGCAAACCCAAGGTGGTCGGAGGCGACTACGATACGCACTGGCAGGCTGATTTCGAAAAACTCGATGACCTCCGGCGTCTGCTCAAACGCACACTCAAGGACCTCAACAGGGGGGGATACACGGATGACGACATCATCATCGACTGCACCGGGGGCCAGAAGATCGCCAGCATCGCTTGTGCATTGGTCACGCTAGACCGCCCCGATCTGATGTTTCAGTACGTTGGCACCGGCCAGCATCGCATTGGCCGCATCCTTGGCTTCAATGCCGTCACCGAATCCCGGGCGGGATGATTCCGTGATCTACCTGCTCAACAGCCCGGTACTGACGGGTTACGGCGAATTTCGATTCACCGGTCCGCTGACACGCCAGCAGGCGCGGTCGAAGATTGCACCGGGTTTCATTTCGGCCATCGGCCACGAAACGACCGCGACTCTGCTTACTGAATTGCTCGGTGTACCGGTAACCACCAATCGCGTGCGTGTGGAACTGCGGCCCGGCGATGCGGCGCTGGTTCTGCGGTTGAAAGAACGCCTCGCGGAAGGGGCCAGCTTGTCGGCCGAAGAGATTGCCAACGTGGATCACGAACTCGGCTGGCTGGAGCGCGTGTCCTGATCCCGGCAAATACGGCGTACGGCCACGTCCATGATGAAGAAGGGAGGTAGGGTGCGTACCACGCACCGTCATGGGCGTTCATGCGCTGCAAGCAGCGCCCATGTGCGCGATCTGACTGGATAGGGAAAGCCCTGCAAGCCTGCGAGAACTGACAGCCCGCGGGTGAGCCCTCAGGCTGCATGCCAGTCCACTGCATGCAGAGGCCGTCCCGATGGACCGCATCTTTTACATTACCACCCGCGCCGCGCTCATTTTTGTCGGCGTTGCCCTGTTCGGCGTCTCGCTGTTCTTCGAGAGCCACGTCCTTGCGCGCATCTCGGGTGTGGCCGTGATGGGCATGAGCATCGCCGCCACGCTGGAGATCGGCAAGGCGGCAGCGATCATCTGGCACCGCTTTCTGGTGGCATCCGCGGCGCCCCAATACGACCGGCGTTCGCGGCTGATCTCGGGCGGATTTCGCGCCGGCCTGCTGGTGTTGTCCATCCTGTGTTCAGTGCTCTACCTCGGCACACAGCTGGACCGCCCCGGACTCGAAGCGCAGCGCAAGGCCGATCTGGAAGCCGCTGAACAGGCGGACCGCGATGCTCGCGGCACGTTTGCCCGCCGGCAGTCCGAAGCACGCGACGCACTCACGCGCACCCAGGCCGAGGAACGCCAGCGCACGGCGCAGACGCACGCCGGTCGTGTCGCCGAGTTCGAGGCGGCACTGACCGCCGAGATGGACAACGTCCAGAACGGCAGCTTCGTCGGCAGCCGCTATCGCACGTTCGAATCGCGGCTGGAACGTGCGCGTGCCGACGAGACCACGGCACTGGAAGCGCTGGCAGAGCGCCACGCCGGCCTGCGCGCGCAGCTTGATGCTCGCCAGCAGCGGGAAGCCGAGGAGTTCCTGCACGCACGCTCGCGGGCACACGAACAGGCGCTGGCCGCGGTGCTGGCCAACGACTACGCGAACGATCCACGCGTGAACGACCGCATGGTGACGAGCTTTCTCACCCTGGTGGCGGAAAGTGGCGGACCGAGGCTCAGCACCTATGGCTTCGTGCTGCTGTTCGCGCTGTTGCTGAGCCTGCTGATTGAAGCCGGCATCCTGCTCGCATTCGAGTTGGTCACGGTGCTGCTGTTGCCGCTGATGCTGTCGCGTTACCGGGCCGAGATCGCCGCCGCCGAACGTCACGTGCGCTTCGAGGCCGAGCGCGAAGCGGATATCGATACCCATCTGCATGACATCGACCGCGTACAGCGCGCGCGGCGCGGGCTTGACGATCTGGCGGCCTGATCGCTTGCAGGCTTGCCATAAAACCCTTTCACGCGCCGTTGCCTCAAGCTGGACACCCGTCCACTAACAAGGAGCACGAACATGAACGATCAGACCGTACACCCCGCCATCGACCAGATGTCCGGCGAGGCCGAGAACCGCCAGAAGCAGAACCAGTCCATCGTTGGCGGCGCCTTGCAGCGCTACCAGCAGCATGGGCCGTTGGTGGCCCTGCTCAATCGCAAGGAACACGGCATCGTGCGCAACAGTCTCGTACAGGAACTGCAGCAGGGCTTCGAGTACCGCCGCCAGTCCCTGCAGATGGTGCTCGACACGCGCTTACAGTCCATGGAGGAGATGTGCAACCAGGTGCTCGTCACCGGCAAGGCGCGTCTGCGTCAGCAGCGCAGCCGGTTCTTCGCCGAAGAGTTGTTCAACGTGCAACAGGCGATGAACGCCATCGCGGTGCGTTTCAACGACGAAGTGGGCAACGCGCTGGAGGCCCTCAAACGCATCGAGCATGAACGGCTGCGCGCGCGTGAAGAGGAACGCATCTTCCATGCCTACGAGCTGTTCCACGACACCATCGACAAGCTCACGACGAACTTCGCCAACATCATCAACGAGAGCGTCACGCGGTGAGCGATGCGCGGCCGGTCGTCGTCGCCACCGACATTGCCGCCGCCCGCGCCCGGCGCGCGGTGCGGCGCATCGTCTCGGAATGGCGGCTCGACGGTCAGAAATCCGTGCACCACTGCCGGCTGACGCCGAACGCGGCCGAAGACCTGTTCGTGCAGATCGCCGAGCGGCTCGACACACGCACCGACCGCCTGCTGCTGGTCTGGGTCGACACGCGCCGCCCACTGGCGCTGCGCGGCCGTGCGCAGGCAGGCGACGACGGGCGTCTGAACTGGCTGCGTTGAGATGGATCGGCCCGGCTGGTTTCTGATCGCCTACGACATAGCCGACCCGCGGCGGCTCGCCCGTGCGCACCGCGTGCTCACGCGCCACGCGCTGGCCCTGCAGCACTCGGTGTTCCTGTACCAGTCGACCGGCCCCCGGCTGGCCGAAGTGCTGGACGAACTGGGCGAAATAATCGACCCGCGGCGAGACGATCTGCGCGCGTGGCCGATCGCCGACCCTGCCGAGATCTGGTTCGCGGGTGCAGCCCCGCTGACCACGCCGACGGCACCGAAAGTCGTCAGCCGGTTGCGCCGGTTTGCGCAGCGCGTGTTGTTTGGTTGATCCGTGATGACGACCGCCCTGACCCTGGTCGTGGATCGGCGCGACGCCCGCGTCTCCATCGAGGGCCGCGCCCTGCGCATCGAGCGCGATGGCGAAGCCTTGCGTCGAGTTCCGCTTGGCCTGCTCGATCTGTTTGTCGTGCACGGCTCACCCTGGGTGCGTGCCGACGTGTGGCGCGCACTCGCCGAACGCGGAATTCCCGCCGTGGTGCAGTCCGCCCGCGGATCGGCAACGGCCTGGGTCGGCGCGGCGATCGGGCACTCCGTGGTTCAGCGCACCATTCAGCACCGCGCGGCCGACGACGAGGGCCGGCGCACGGATATCGCGCGCTGGCTGGTCGACGGCAAGCTGGCTTCGCTTGGCGATCTGAGTCTTGACGGCACGCGCCTGGCGCCAGATTTCGTGCGGCAACTCGAGACCGCCCGCGCATCGCTCACCCAGGCCGGCGACACGAACACATTGATGGGCATCGAGGGTGCCGCCGCCGCGCGCTGGTGGGCGTACCTCGCCGATCGACTACCTCCGGAGTGGAAATTTTCCGGCCGCAACCGGCGCCCGCCGCGCGATCCGCTCAACTCGCTGCTTTCGCTCGGTTACACGCTGCTGGGTGCAGAGATGCTCGCCGCCGTGCAGCGCCGCGGGCTCGACCCGGCGCTGGGCTTTCTGCATGGCGTGGTGCCGGGTCGCGACTCATTGGTACTCGATCTCATCGAACCCCTGCGGCCCGGCGTCGATGCATTCGCCCTCGGACTGCTGGAAGGAAAATTGCAGCCGGCGGATTTTTCGACGTCCACGTCCGAGGGTTGTCGGTTACGTAAACAGATGCGTGGGGTGTTCTATGCGGCATGGGCCGATGCGCGCGCGCACTGGACGTGGCCGCCCCGACTCGCCGGTGTGGCGGGCGATTCAACCGAAGACCACTCGCTGCCCGCCTGGTGCAACCGCGTCGTCGCCGCGCTGGTCGCCAGGCTTGGGCAACTCGAATCGGGCCGGGATGACGTGCCCCGCCCCATCCCTGGAGCGCCGGACGGTGGGTGAACTGTTCGAGCGCATGCTCAGTCCCGTCACCGTCAACCGCGCATGGCGCACGCTGCGCGGCGACCGCGCACTGTGGACCACCGGCGTACCGCGTGCGGATATCGAGCGCGACGTACTCATGCACGTGCTGCGGCTGCTCGACGAAGTACGCGCCGGACATTACCGCCCCGAATCGCTGCGCCGCTTTACGGTCAAAAAAGGTGACGGCGGCCAGCGTGTGCTGAGCGCGCTCGTGCTGCGCGACAAACTCTTGCAGAAGGCCGCGCAGATCGTGCTCGATCCGATCGGCGAATCGCTGTTCCATCCCGACAGCCACGGTTACCGTCGCGGCCGTGGCGTGGACAGCGCACACGCGCGCGCCGCCGAACGTGTGCGCAGCGGGCTTGGCTGGCTGGTGGATGCGGATATCCGCAGCTTTTTTGATCGCATTCCGCACAACCGGCTGCTGCGCGAGCTGCGCCGTCACGTACCCGATGCCGAACTGCGCGCGCTGATCGGTCGTTGGCTCGAGGCCGGCAGCGCACACGCAAGCGTGTTCGGTCCGCGTCGTGGCATCGCGCAGGGCGGGGTCATTTCACCATTCCTGTGCAACCTCTACCTGCATTCGCTCGACACCGCATGGCAGGCGCGAAACCTGCCGTTCGTGCGCTACGCAGATGACTTTCTGCTGTTTACGCCGGACCGCACCACCGCCGAAAAGGCCCTGGCCTGGACCGCGACGGCCCTGAAAAAGCTCGGCCTCGAACTGCATCCGGACAAGACCCGCGTCACCCGCAGCGGCCCGCATGTCGTGTTCCTTGGCAGATCCATGCCGCGCGCGCCGTGACCGGCGGCAAAACCGCAATGCTGTGCTATATTTCGGCATGTTCCACCTGCCCCGCATGCAGCTAACTCGCCCGCACCCGAATGGTGCGCCGGAGAGGCCTCCTAACCGGCTGATCCGGTTCAGGAATTCCGGACGGGGTGGGTTCGAACACTTCCCTGATGAAGAAGGGATTAAGACCAACTTTCAGACCACCCCCCGACCCGGCCGAGTTCGAACACTTCCCTGATGAAGAAGGGATTAAGACTTGGTGTGACCTCTCCTTATCAGGATCTTGGCATGTTCGAACACTTCCCTGATGAAGAAGGGATTAAGACCCTACCCTAGTGGATCTCCTCGCAGTACACAATCGTTCGAACACTTCCCTGATGAAGAAGGGATTAAGACGCCTTCACCTTGCGATAGACCCACATGCCGTCGTTCGAACACTTCCCTGATGAAGAAGGGATTAAGACGGCCAAGGATGAACGCCTCGATATCCGGGTGGTTCGAACACTTCCCTGATGAAGAAGGGATTAAGACTGTCAGCCGCGTGGATCAGCAGCGCGCGCGCTTGGGTTCGAACACTTCCCTGATGAAGAAGGGATTAAGACTCCTTTAAGTGAAGCCATTGTTTTGCTGTGGCGTTCGAACACTTCCCTGATGAAGAAGGGATTAAGACGCAGCAGTGCGCGCGCTTGGTTCTGTGTCAGTTGTTCGAACACTTCCCTGATGAAGAAGGGATTAAGACCCATGCATAGGCGGCGCTGCCCGTAATGACACGAGTTCGAACACTTCCCTGATGAAGAAGGGATTAAGACAGATCGCGAAGGGTGATGATACCCGCGCGCTCCAGTTCGAACACTTCCCTGATGAAGAAGGGATTAAGACCTCTTGCCTTCCTGTTGTTACAGATTTGCAGTGGCGTTCGAACACTTCCCTGATGAAGAAGGGATTAAGACAAATCGCCTCCGCGGTATCCGTTGCCCGGATGTTCGAACACTTCCCTGATGAAGAAGGGATTAAGACCTGTGGCCGAGCACCACCTTGCTGATCGCGGCGTGTTCGAACACTTCCCTGATGAAGAAGGGATTAAGACCTGAACATCAGTTCACCTGGTAGATATTTTCTAGTTCGAACACTTCCCTGATGAAGAAGGGATTAAGACTGGGGTTCCTGGTCGGTGTAATTAAACGCCAAAGTTCGAACACTTCCCTGATGAAGAAGGGATTAAGACCACGGGCGTTCTTGCTACCCGCAAGTGCAAGGAGGTTCGAACACTTCCCTGATGAAGAAGGGATTAAGACTTGATAGGATAGGACGAGTTGAGCTCCACTCAACGTTCGAACACTTCCCTGATGAAGAAGGGATTAAGACCCGAGGCTCGACACCTCATCCTCGATCGCCTGTTCGAACACTTCCCTGATGAAGAAGGGATTAAGACGTCAGGTCAGTCGATGACTTCCAGCTCAGATGGGTTCGAACACTTCCCTGATGAAGAAGGGATTAAGACGCGCACAGGCGTTCGATCGAGACGAATGCGAGATGTTCGAACACTTCCCTGATGAAGAAGGGATTAAGACCCCAATCAGGCCCTCGGCCCGATACGGTTGACCGGTTCGAACACTTCCCTGATGAAGAAGGGATTAAGACGTCCTGTTGCTGGCCGGTTGCACGGACGCTGAGGTGTTCGAACTCTTTGAACCGCCCCGGGTTTTGAGGAGGCTTCAACTCTTGAGAGAATGGAGCCATGAAGAAGTCAAACCAGTATTCACCTGAGGTCCGTGAGCGTTCGGTTCGGATGGTACAGGAGCATCGCGGCGAGT
>JAGRGH010000055.1 GCA_020445605.1 Chromatiales bacterium | reverse complement strand
GAACGTGCCACGATCAACATCAGGCGCGTCTGTCTGCAAACGGCGACAATCGGTCAATCGGAACGTCGCATCCGCCGGAACGAATCACGCCTCGTCGTCAAACACGGTTTTTCGACAGGCTCGTTAGAGCGATTATGGCTCGGCGGTTGCTATACATTGTGATTCTGGCGTTGCTCTCGACGGCTTGCTCCCGGGCACAAGAGCCCACAAGACTGCCTTTGCCAAGTGGCGCAGATGGTGCTGAGGAGTACCAACTTTTCGGTGATGGTGCCTATCAGACGTCGTTCAGTATCAATGTGGCGTATCCTGCGAATCCGGCTTTCGAACATTACGCTGCGGCATTAGATATCACATGGGGGCTCTGCGACTCGATGCCGGAGTGGTCGAGTTTCATCGATGGAACTGTTACTCCCAATCGGACGGTTCATCAACATATTTCCTATTGGGTAAACCGTCCCAAGAAAAGAATGATGATGCTAGCAACCCGTTATTATTCATCAGAGAATTGTGCTGGCCCTCCTGAAAACGACGATCAGATGGTTGATCTAGTGGAATATTTTGACGCCGAACTCGACGAAACACTTAAACGATTAGGGCTCGCGTGTCCGGTAGTTCGCTCTAACCAGTCACTCCAGCCGACCGCCTCCGGCGGCGGCTGAGTTTTGACGTTAAGCAATGGAAGAAGTCAAGCCGTTTGAGGCCATACACACTCTCTTATCGAGGTTAGAAGGTCTGCGGGTGATTAGATCTGTCGCTGGCGGACAATTTTCGAGAATAGAATTTACTGTGTCATCCTCTTACACACGTCTGCTTCTTCATTTTTGCGCAGAAGCAGCGAACATCGGTATACACAGTTGGGCGAATTGTAGGCCATCTGATTTGGATGATGCTGCTGATATTGATTCCCATCTGGTGTATAGGTTAAGTTTTAAATCCGCGGATGATTCAAATGTTTTCGGAGCGCATTTGGTCTGGGAAATGAACCGATGTAAAATTTTAAATTCAGATGAAGAGAAGAGTTTTGCAAAAATATTTCGCGCTGTCAGCCGATCTGCTTAACTAATCGCGGCAGCTGACATCCGCGTCCTTTTCAACATGGCAACCGAAAAGCGCCGTTTCCGGTTGAGCACGAAAATCAAACACCCGCCTGTTCGATCTTCGGGCGAGAGTCCCCTGCGTCGCGATGGCAGGCGGTTGAAATAAGAATTTCAACGGCCTGCTGACACGCGGTCCAACATCTGCATGGCCGTTCCCGGATTCCACGTCGGTCAAACTCCGTGCAGGGCTTTGGGGTGATTCGATCGGGTCGATCCGGCGTGGGAACTGTGACGACCGTTGTGCGTCGATTTACCGCCAGACGTAATGGATGTGCGAAGGAGGCGCGGTTGCTGGTGAGAGGCGCGTCTGTTGAACAATCAGTCGAGCTTGCTGCGCAGCAGCTCGTTGACCTGCTGCGGATTCGCCTTGCCCTGGGTGCGTTTCATGATCTGGCCGACGAAGTAGCCGAGCATTTTCGGGCGCTTCGCGGCATCGGCCGCGCGATAGTTTTCGACCTGAGCCTGGCTGGCCGCGAGTACTTCGTCGACGATCGCCTCGAGTGCGCCGCTGTCGCTGATCTGCTGCAGGCCGCGTACCTGAATGATCGTGTCCGCGTCGCCTTCGCCGGCCCACATGGCTTCGAACACCTGCTTGGCGATCTTGCCGGAAATCGTGCCGTCGGCGATGCGTGCGAGCAGCCCGGCGAGTGCGCTCGGCGGCACCGGCGCGCGTTCGATCGCGCAGTCGTCGCGATTCAGGGCGGCGGCCAGTTCGCCGTTGATCCAGTTTGCGGCGGCCTTTGCCTCCGCACCTGCCGCTACGGTCGATTCGAAATATTTGGCCGTCGCGCGATCGGTGGCAAGCGTGACGGCATCCGCGTGGCCGAGGCCGTGCGTCTGTTCAAAACGCAGTGCCCGCGCATCCGGAAGTTCCGGCAGGCCGGCACGCACCTTGTCGATGAACGCCGGTTCGATCACGACGGGCAGCAGGTCGGGGTCCGGGAAGTAGCGATAGTCGTTTGCCTCTTCCTTGCTGCGCATCGGGCGGGTCTCGTTGCGTTCGGCGTCATACAGGCGGGTTTCCTGCACGACCTTGCCGCCGGACTCGATGATGTCGATCTGTCGCTCGATTTCGAAATTCACCGCGCGTTCCAGAAAGCGGAACGAGTTCAGGTTCTTGAGCTCCGCGCGCGTGCCGAGTTTTTTCTGGCCGCGCGGGCGCACCGAAACGTTGGCGTCGAAACGCAGTGAGCCTTCCTGCATGTTGCCGTCGCAGATGCCGAGCGAGGTCACGATCGCGTGAACCTTGCGCGCGTACGCGGCGGCCTCCTGCGCCGAGCGCAGGTCCGGTTCCGAGACGATCTCCAGCAGCGGCGTGCCGGCGCGGTTGAGATCGATGCCGGTCAGCCCGTGGAAGTCTTCGTGCAGTGACTTGCCGGCGTCCTCTTCCAGATGCGCGCGGGTCACGCCGATGGTCTTCGCGCTGCCGTCGGCGCATTCGATCGTGACGTGGCCGCGACCGACGATGGGCAGCTCGTACTGGCTGATCTGGTAGCCCTTCGGCAGGTCCGGGTAGAAATAATTTTTGCGCGCGAACACCGAGCGCGCGCCGATTTCGGCATCGATCGCCAGCCCGAACATCACGGCCATGCGTACGGCCTCGGCATTGAGCACCGGCAGCACGCCGGGCAGACCGAGGTCAACGGCGCAGGCCTGCGTGTTGGGGGCGGCGCCGAATTCCGTGGACGCGCCGGAGAAGATCTTCGAGCGTGTCGCGAGCTGGGCGTGAATCTCGAGCCCGATGACGGTTTCCCATTCCATCGCTCAGGACTCCCTCGGCGAGCGCGTGTGCCAGTCCGTGAGCAACTGGTACTGATGCGCGGCGGCCAGCAGTCCGCCTTCGGCGAGGTAATTGCCCACGAGTTGCAGGCCGACCGGCAGACCGCTGACCAGGCCGCAGGGCAGGGACATGGCGGGCAGTCCCGCGAGATTCGCCGCGATCGTATAGATGTCGGACAGATACATCTGCACGGGGTCGCCGGTGCGCTCGCCGAGCCGGAACGCCGGGCCCGGGGCGGTCGGACCGGCGACGAGATCGACCGATTCGAACGCCGCGCGAAAATCGTCCGCGATCAATCGGCGCACCTTCTGGGCCTTCAGGTAGTACGCGTCGTAGTAGCCGGCCGACAGCGCGTAGGTGCCGATCATGATGCGGCGTTTAACCTCCGCGCCGAAGCCCTCGGCCCGTGAACGCTTGTAGAGGTCCTCGAGATCGGCCGGTGCCGCGCAGCGGTGACCGAAGCGCACGCCATCGAAACGCGAAAGGTTGGACGAGGCCTCGGCCGGCGCGACGACGTAGTACGCCGGCACCGACAGGCCGACGTTCGGCAGGCTGATCTCGACGAGCTTCGCGCCGGCGCGCTCGAACTCCGCAAGGGCCGCGTGCACGACATCACCCGTGGCGGCGTCCAGTCCGGCGTTGAAGTATTCCTGCGGCAGACCGATGCGCACGCCCGCGAGCGGCCGGTCGAGCGCCGCGACATAGTCCGGCACCGGCTCTTCGAGCGCGGTCGAGTCGCGCGAGTCGAAGCCGGCCATGGCGCCGAGCACGCGCGCACAGTCGGCGGCGCTGCGCGCCATCGGCCCTGCCTGGTCGAGGCTGGATGCGAACGCGATCATCCCGTAGCGGGACACGCGGCCGTAGGTCGGCTTCAGTCCGGTGAGCCCGGTCAGCGCGGCCGGCTGGCGGATCGATCCGCCGGTGTCCGTGCCCGTGGCGACCGGGGCGAGCCGCGCGGCCACGGCGGCCGCCGAGCCGCCCGACGAACCGCCGGGCACCCGTTCGGTGTCCCACGGATTGCGCACCGGACCGTAGAAGCTGGTCTCGTTCGACGAGCCCATCGCGAACTCGTCCATGTTCGTCTTGCCGAGCATGACCATGCCGGCGGCATCGAGCCGGGCGGTCACGGTCGACTCGTAGGGCGCGATGAAGTGGTCGAGCATCCGCGAGCCACAACTCGTGCGGACGCCGTCCGTGCAGAAGATGTCCTTGTGCGCGATCGGCGCGCCGGTCAGTGGGCCGGCACGCCCCGCGGCACGCGCGGTGTCGGCCGCCGCGGCCTGGGCCAGCGCGATTTCGGGGGTGACGGTGACGAAGGCGTTCAGCCGGGGCTGGTGGGACTCGATGCGCGAGAGCAGCGCGCCGGTCAGCTCCACGGCCGAAAAATCGCCGGCCGCGAGTCCGGCGGCGATGCCGGCCAGATCGAGTTCGTGCAGTTCGCTCATCGGCGGCGCCTATTCGACGACGCGCGGCACGAGGTACAGCCCGTCCTCGACCGCCGGCGCGATGGCCTGGAAGCGCCCGCGCTGGTCGGTTTCGCTGACCTCGTCGGCGCGCAGTCGCTGGGCGAGATCCAGCGGGTGGGCCATCGGCTCGACGTGGCGGGTGTCCGTCGCCTCCATCTGGTCGACCAGATCGAGGATGCGCGAAAGCTCGCCGGCCGAGTGCGCGGCCTCTTCGGGCGCGAGCGCGAGTCGGGCGAGATGCGCGATGCGCGCGACTTCGTCTGGACCGAGCGACATGGACTGAAAACATGGCGGAAAACGGCCCGGCACGTTATCACAGCCGACCGGCATCGGGCAGCCGGCCGCTTGCCGCACGCCCCACGCATTGCTAGATTACGGCGGCTTTCCGCCCTCTGCGCGCCACCGCGCGCGCCGCCTCCGTTCACCATCCCGGAATTTCGATGTTCAAGAAGATTCGCGGCCTGTTTTCGAACGATCTCTCGATCGATCTGGGCACGGCCAACACGCTGATTTACATCCGCGGTCACGACATCGTGCTGAACGAGCCGTCCGTGGTCGCCATCCGCGAGGACCGCGGTCCGGGGCACTCGCGATCGATCGCCGCCGTCGGCGCCGAGGCCAAGGCCATGCTCGGGCGCACGCCCGGCAACATCACGGCGATCCGTCCGCTCAAGGACGGGGTCATCGCGGATTTCACCGTGACCGAGAAGATGCTCCAGTACTTCATCGACAAAGTGCACGAGCGCCGCCTGCTGCGGCCGAGCCCGCGTGTGCTGGTCTGCGTGCCCTGCGGCTCGACCCAGGTTGAACGCCGCGCGATCAAAGAATCGGCGGCCGGCGCAGGCGCCCGCGAGGTCTATCTGATCGAGGAGCCGATGGCCGCGGCCATCGGCGCGGACCTGCCGATCTCCGAGGCGCGCGGTTCGATGGTGCTCGACATCGGCGGCGGCACCTCCGAAGTCGCGATCATTTCGCTCAACGGCATCGTCTACTCGAACTCGGTGCGCATCGGCGGCGATCGGCTCGACGAGGCCATCGTCAGCTATGTGCGCCGCAACTACGGCATCCTGATCGGCGAGGCCACGGCCGAGCGCATCAAGCACGAGATCGGCTCGGCGTTCCCGGGCAACCAGGTGCGCGAGATGGAGGTCAAGGGCCGTTCGCTGGCCGAGGGCGTGCCGCGCAGCTTCACGCTCAATTCCAATGAGATTCTGGAAGCCCTCCAGGAACCGCTCGCCGGCATCGTCGGTGCGGTGCGTCACGCGCTCGAACAGACCCCGCCGGAACTCGGCGCGGACGTCGCCGAATCCGGCATCGTGCTCACGGGCGGCGGCGCGCTGCTGCGCGATCTCGACAAGCTCATCGCCGAGGAAACCGGCCTGCCGGTGGTGGTCGCCGACGACCCGCTGACCTGCGTCGCGCGCGGTGGCGGCAAGGTGCTGGAACTCATGGACGAGCGCGGGCCGGAGTTGTTCGCGGTCGAATGAATGACTGCGACCGGCCGCAGGCCGCCGCGCGGCGTGCCGCCCGGGACGAACCCGGCGCGTTGTTGATCGCCACCGGTTCGCGCCTGCCGTGAAACCGATCTTTGCCGCCGCGCCATCGGCCAGCGCGCGGCTGGCGCTGGTCGTCATCATTTCCGTGGCGCTGATGGTCGCCGACCATCGCTTCGACCGCGTGCAGGGCCTGCGACGGGCCATTGCCGTTGTGCTGACCCCGGTCCAGTACCTCGTCGACGCGCCGAGCCGGTTGTGGCGCTGGGCCGCCGAGAGCCTGGCCGAGCGCGACCGATTGCTTACCGAGAACGCCGACCTGCGTGAACAGCAGCTGTTGTTGCGCGCCCAGACCCAAAGGCTGTCGGCGCTCGAATCGGAAAACCAGCGCCTGCGCGAACTCCTGAACTCCTCCATCGAGGTTGGCGACGAGGTGCTGATCGCCGAGCTCGTATCGGTCGATCTGAACCCGTACAGCCACAAGATTCTGCTCAACCGTGGCTCGTTCGACGATGTGTATACCGGTCAGCCGGTGGTGGACGCGCGCGGGGTCGTCGGCCAGGTCACGGAGGTGACGCCGCTGACGGCGACGGTGCTTCTGATCACCGATGCCCAGCACGCAATCCCGGTCCAGGTCGATCGCACCGGGCTGCGCACGATCGCGGTCGGCACCGGTCGCAGCGGCGTGATCGAGCTGCCCTATCTGCCGAACAACGCCGATATCGACGTCGGCGACGTGCTGGTGACCTCGGGTCTGGGCCAGCGGTTTCCGGTCGGCTATCCAGTGGCGCTGGTCGACCGCGTCGACCTCAGTCCGGGCCGGCCGTTCGCGCAAATCGAGGCGATCCCGAGCGCCGAACTCGAGCGCTCGCGCGAGTTCCTGCTGGTGTGGCCGCGGGCGCGCACACGCGCCCTGGCGGTGGACGGCTGAAGTCCGATGTGGCGCGCGATTGCGGTCATCGGCGGCAGCCTGCTCGTCGCCCTCATCCTGGCCCTGCTGCCGCTGCCCGACGGCGCGGAACCCTGGCGGCCCGACTGGGTCGCACTGGTGCTGATCTACTGGTGCATCGCGCTGCCCGACCGCGTCGGCGTGGGCATCGGCTGGGCGGTCGGGCTCGCGCTCGACGTGCTGTCGGCAAGCCTGCTCGGACTGAATGCGCTCGGGTTCGCCTTCATCGCGTATGTGGCGCTGCGCTGGCACCTGCGCGCACGCGTCTATCGCACCTGGCAGCGCATGCTGTGGGTCGCGATCCTGATTCTCGTCGAACGTGGCTTCATCACCTGGGTGCATGCGCTGACCGGGCATCCCGTCGATCCGATCCTGATCTGGGCGCCGGTGCTCACCAGCGCCGCGCTGTGGCCGTGGGTGTTCGTGATCCTGCGGGACCTGCGCCGTCGCGCGCAGTTGCGCTAGGCCATGGCCCAGCCGCTACGCATCAACGACTATTTCCGCGAGAGCCAGACCTTTCTCGCCCGAGCCGTCGCGGCGTTCGTGCTGGTCGGACTGCTGGTCGGCGCCATCGTCGCGCGCATGGCGTTCTTGCAGGTGCACGAGTACGAGCACTTCGCGACGCTGGCCCGCGGCAACCAGGTCAAGGTCGAGCCGCTCGCGCCGACGCGTGGCCTGATCTACGACCGCAACGGTGTGCTGCTCGCCGACAACCTGCCGTCCTATGACCTGGAGCTCGTGCCTGAGCGGATCGCGGACCTGGACGCGACCATCGCGCGCCTGCGCGAACTGCTCACGATCGACGAGAACGACCTGGAGCGTTTCGAGAAGCTGCGCCGGCAGTCGCGCCCGTATGCGGGCGTGCCTCTGCGCATCCGCCTGTCGCCCGACGAGGTTGCGAGCTTTGCGGTGAACCGGCACCGGTTCACCGGCGTCGAAGTCAACGCGCGGCTCACCCGGCATTACCCGCTCGGCGCCGATCTCGTGCACGCGGTCGGCTACGTGGGGCGCATCAACGCCGAGGAAGTCGAGCGGATCGACCGTGCCAGTTACAACGGCACCAGCCATATCGGCAAGATCGGCATCGAGCTGAAATATGAAGACCGGCTGCATGGCAGCGTCGGTCTGCAGCGCGTGGAGACCAACGCCTTCGGTCGCGTGCTGCGTCTGCTGGACGGCCGCGAGGCGCTCTCCGGTGAGCCGCTGGAACTGGCGCTGGACGTGCGCCTGCAACGCGAGGCGCTGCTCGCGCTTGGTAACCGCAATGGCGCGGTCGTCGCGATCGATCCCAACAACGGCGAGGTGCTGGCCCTGGTTTCCAAACCCGGGTTCGACCCGAACGCCTTCGTCAACGGCATCGGCCATGCGGCTTATGCGCAGCTCGAGCGCTCGCCGGACAAGCCGCTGTTCAACCGCGCGTTGCACGGGCAGTACCCGCCGGGCTCGACGATCAAGCCGCTGCTCGGACTGGCGAGCCTTTCGAGCGGGCTGGTGCCGGCGGGCTCGCGCAGTTTCTGCCCCGGTCACTATCAGCTGCCGAACCAGGACCACAAGTACCGCGACTGGAAAAAGGGTGGGCACGGCTGGATGACGCTCGACGATGCGATCGTGCAGTCCTGCGATGTGTACTTCTACGAGCTGTCGCGCGTGCTGGGCATCGACCGCATGCACGACTTTCTCGCCGGTTTCGGCTTCGGGCGGCCAACCGGCATCGATGCGCTTGGCGAACGCGATGGCCTGCTGCCGTCGCGGCAGTGGAAGCAGGCCGCGCGCGGCGAGGTCTGGTTTCCGGGCGAGACACTGATCACCGGCATCGGGCAGGGGTTTTTCCTCGCCACGCCGCTGCAACTGGCCAGCGCGACGGCAACCATTGCCGCGCGTGGCCGGCATTTCCGGCCGAGCCTGCTGCGTCTGGACGACGGCGTCGAGCCGGATTCGATTGTCGAGGCCGCGCCTGAGCACTGGTCGCGCGTGATCGGGGCGATGCGCGAGGTTGTGCACGGTCTGCGCGGGACCGCACATGGCGTCCAAACGGATCGCTATTCAATTGCCGGCAAGACCGGCACCGCGCAGGTCTATACCGTCGGCCAGGACGAGGAATACGACAAGGAAAACGTCGACGAACGCCTGCGCGATCACGCCTTGTTCGTCGGTTTCGCACCGGTCGAATCACCGCGCATCGCCGTTGCCGTCGTCGTCGAGAACGGCGGCGGCGGCGGCACGGTCGCGGCACCCGTGGCGCGCCGCGTCATGGACCGCTATCTGCTGCCGTGAGAGTACGCAATGCCGAGGCGCTGGCGAATGCCGGCTACTCCGCGCGCCATCGCGGGCTCGCCTATCGATGGCACGTGGACGTGCCGCTGCTGCTCCTGGTCATGGCGCTGGCGCTGTTCGGCCTGGTCGTGCTCTACAGCGCCGCCGGTGGCTCGACGGCCGTGGTGTTTCGTCAGGGCGCGCGCTTTGGCATTGGGCTGCTGGCGATGCTCGTCATCGCGCAGATCCCGCCCGAGCGGCTGCGGCGCTGGTCGCCGGTACTGTTCGGTGTCGGCTTGGCGCTGCTGGTCACCGTGCTGTGGATCGGACACGTCGGCAAGGGTGCGCAGCGCTGGATCAACCTGGGCTTCATGCGCTTTCAGCCGTCCGAACTGGTCAAACTCGCCACGCCGATGATGATCGCGTGGTTCATCGCCGCGCAGCCGCTGCCGCCGCGCTGGTGGCGCGTGGTTGCGGCGCTCGCCTGGGTCGCGCTGCCCGTGGTACTGACCGCGTTGCAGCCGGATTTGGGCACGGCCATCCTGATCGGCACGGGTGGCGCCGTCGTACTGTTTTTTGGCGGCATGTCCTGGCGCTGGGTCGGCGGCTTCGTCGCGGCGGTTGCGGCGGCGGCACCGGCACTGTGGTGGTGGGCGATGCACGACTACCAGCGCGAGCGCGTGCGCACGCTGCTTGATCCGGAGCGCGATCCGCTGGGCGCCGGCTATCACATCATCCAGTCGAAGATCGCGATCGGCTCGGGTGGCGTGTATGGCAAGGGCTGGCTGAACGGCACGCAGTCGCAGCTCGAATTTCTGCCCGAGCGCACCACGGATTTCATCTTCGCGGTGCTCAGCGAGGAGTTCGGATTCGTCGGGGTGCTGTTGCTGTTGGCCCTGTACATGGCCATCATTGCGCGCGGTCTGTATATCGCCACGCGCGCGCAGGACAGCTACACGCGCCTGCTGGCCGGCGCACTGGTGCTGTCGTTCAGTGTCTATGTCATCGTGAACACCGGCATGGTGTCGGGGTTGCTCCCCGTGGTGGGTATCCCGCTGCCGCTGGTGAGCTACGGCGGCACCTCGGTCGTGACCTTGCTCATCGGATTTGGAATCCTCATGTCCATTCATACCCATCGCAAGCTGCTGCCCACATGATGCGGGCAGTCGTTGTCTGTTTCGCGGCGTTGCTGCCATTAGCCGCTGCCGGTTCCGGGGCGGACCCTGCCGCCGTGGAGCGATTCGCGCGCGATGCGGCCGGTCGCTACGGGCTGGACGCGGCTGAAATCGGCGCGACCCTGGCGCAGGCGCAATGGAAGCCGGTGATTCTCGAGGCCATTTCGCGTCCGGCCGAGACCAAGCCCTGGCACGAGTACCGGAAGATCTTTCTGACCGAGGCGCGCATCGCCGGAGGCGTGGCGTTCTGGAATCGCAACGCCGAACTGCTGGACCGCGTCGAGGCGGCCTATGGGGTGCCGCCACAGATCGTCACGGCGATCATCGGCGTGGAAACCCGCTATGGCGCGAACACCGGCAGCTTCCGCGTGCTCGACAGCCTCTACACGCTCGGCTTCGGCTACCCGAAACGCAGTGAATTCTTTCTCGGCGAACTGGCGCAGTTTCTGGCGCTGGCGCGCGAGGAGCGCGTGGACCCGCTCGCCGCGACCGGCTCGTACGCCGGCGCGATGGGCATGCCGCAGTTCATCTCCTCGAGCTACCGGCGTTATGCGGTGGATTTCGACGGCGACGACCGCCGTGATCTGTGGAACAGCACCGCGGACATCATCGGCAGCGTCGGCAACTACTTTGCCCTGCATGGCTGGCGCGCCGCGGCGCCGGTCGCCTACCGGGCAACCGTGGCGGGCGAACCCGGCGACGACCACGGCACGCGCGGCCTCAAGCCGTGGACGACCCTGGCCGAACTGGCCGCGGCCGGGGTCGAGATCAATCCGAACCTGCCGGGCACGACACCCGCCGCGCTGATCCGTCTGGACCAGACCGAGGGGCCCGAATACTGGGCCGGACTCGACAACTTCTACACCATCACCCGCTACAACCACAGTGCGCTGTATGCGATGGCGGTGTTCCAGTTGTCCGAAGAGATCCGCGAGCGCCATGAACAGGCACATTCACTGTTCCCCTGAGCGGGCATGGGGCTGGCGGTCGGGCCTGCTTGCCCTGTTCGGCCTGCTCGCCGGCTGCGGCAGCGGGCCGCAGGGCGACGGCCCGCCGCCCGAGCCGATCGACGTCGCGGGGCTTGCCGAGCCCGAACCGCGCGTCGAGCGCCGCTCGCGCACGGCCAACCCACCTGTCTACGAGGTCAACGGCGAGCGCTACATGGTGCTGGCCGACGCCCACGGCTATCGCGAGCGTGGCATCGCCTCGTGGTACGGGCGCAAGTTTCACGGCCGCAACACGGCGCTCGGCGAGGTCTACGACATGTACGGCTTCAGCGCCGCGCACCGCAGCCTGCCGCTGCCGAGCTATGTGCGTGTCACCCGACTGGAAACCGGCGCATCGGTCGTGGTGCGGGTCAACGACCGCGGACCGTTCCACCCGGAGCGGCTGATCGACCTGTCCTGGGCGGCCGCCGAGCGGCTCGGGATCACCGCAGTCGGCACCGCGCCGGTCGAGGTGGTTGTGCTGGCGCCCGATGCACAGGCCGATGCCAGCGGTCAGTGGTATCTGCAGGTCGGCGCGTTCACGCAGGCCGAGAATGCCGAGCGCATGCGCCGTCGGCTTGAGAGTGACGGATTCCGCGAGGTTTCCGTCATCGCGGTGCCCGAGCGCGGCATCCAGCGCGTGCGCGTGGGCCCGGTCACGCGGCTCAGTGAACTCAACGCCCTGCGCGAGCGTCTGCACACGCGTGGCTACGACACGGTGCGCCTGCTGGACGCCGAGTAGCGCGCGGCGGGACCCGCTACACTGTGCGCCGCCGCAATTCCCCCGCCCACTGACCGAATCGAAGATGCTCCGAGCTGTCCGTTTATTGATCGCCGCCATCGTGCTCTCGTTCGCGCTGGCGCCTGCCGCCGCCCGCGCCCAGGCCGTTGCCGGCCCCGGCCCGACGCCTCCCGACCTCGACGCGCGCGCCTTTCTGCTGCTCGACTACGACAGCGGTCAGGTGCTTGCGGCCAGTCGCGCCGACGAGCGCATGGAGCCGGCGAGCCTGACCAAGATGATGACCGCGCATATCGTCTTCGACGAGGTGCAGGCCGGACGGATCGCGCTCGGCGACATGGTCACCATCAGCGAGAAGGCCTGGCGTACCGGCGGCTCGCGCATGTTCGTCGAAGTTGGCAAACAGGTTTCGGTCGAAAATCTGCTCAAGGGCCTGATCATCCAGTCCGGCAACGATGCCTCCGTGGCGCTCGCCGAATTCATCGCCGGCGACGAGACGGCCTTCGCCGGCATGATGAACCGCGCGGCGGAGCGGCTCGGCATGCGCGGCTCGCATTTCGTCAACGCGACCGGGCTGCCCGACGCCGACCACTACGTCACCGCCGCCGATCTCGCGAAACTCGCGGTGGCAATGGTGCGCGAGCACCCGCAGTTCTATTCGTGGCATGCGATCCGCAGCTATCAGTACAACGACATCACGCAGTACAACCGCAACAAGCTGCTGTGGCGCGACGACAGTGTGGACGGCATCAAGACCGGACACACCGAATCGGCCGGCTATTGTCTGGTCGCCTCGGCGAAACGCGATGCGATGCGCCTGATCTCCGTGGTCATGGGCTCCGGCAGCGAGGAGTCGCGCGCCGACGCCAGCCAGGCCCTGCTGAACTGGGGCTTCCGGTTCTTCGAAACCCACCATCCCTTCCGCGCCGGCAGCCCACTGGTGAGCGCGCGCGTGTGGAAGGGCGCGGAAGCCGAGGTCGACGTGGTGCCGCTCGCCGATGTCGTCGTCACCGTGCCGCGCGGTCGCTATGCCGATCTCGGCGCGGAGCTGAAGCTCGACGATCCGCTGCTCGCGCCGCTGGCGGCAGGTCAGACCATCGGCACGGTCGAGGTGACGCTCGACGGCCAGCTCGTCGCGAGTGCGCCGGTCGGCGTCGGCCGCGAGGTCGCCGCCGGCGGATTTTTCTCGCGCCTGGTCGACGGCCTGCGTCTGGCGCTACGCTGATCCCGGCATGTCCATACCCGTCGTATATCTGAACGGCGAATTCGTGGCCCTGGACGCCGCGCGGGTGTCCGTGCTCGATCGCGGTTTCCTGTTCGGCGACAGCGTCTACGAGGTCATTCCCGTGTACGGGGCGCGGCTGTTCCGCTTCGCGCAACACTGCGACCGGCTGTGGCGCAGCCTCGACGCGGTGCGCATGGCTGCGCCGTTCACGCGCGAGCAGTTGCAGACGCTGCTGGACGATCTTCTGGCGGCGAACCCGTCCGCGCACGATCGCTATGTCTATCTGCAGATCACCCGCGGCGCGCCGCCGCGGCGTGATCATGCGTTCCCGGCCGACATCGCGCCGACCGTGTTCGCAATGAGCGGAATCATCAGTCATGGTGCCGAACTCGCGAAGGGCGTCGCGGCCGTGACGCTGCCGGACGAACGCTGGCTGCGCTGCGACATCAAGTCCACCGCCCTGCTTGCGAACGTGCTGGCGCGTCAGCATGCCGTGGATGCCGGTGCCGTGGAGGTGATTTTGCTGCGCGACGAGGCCGTCACCGAGGGCGCGGCAAGCAATGTGTTCGTCGTCAGGGCCGGAGCGATCCGCACGCCGCCGGACGGGCCGGGGATCCTGGCGGGCATTACGCGCGACCTGGTGCTCGAAATCGCCCGCCAGCACGGACTCGACGCCGCGATGGCCCCGGTTTCGAGTGCGGACCTGCTGACGGCGGACGAGGTCTGGCTGACCAGTTCGACGCGCGAGATCCTGCCCGTCGTCACGCTGGACCGCCGACCGGTTGGTGCCGGTGCGCCGGGCCCCATGTTCGCGCGCATGCAGGCGCTGTATGGCGGCTACAAGCAGGCCGTGCGCGCGGGCCGCGCGGCATGAGCAACACCGAATCGCTGATGGAGTTTCCCTGCGACTTCCCGATCAAGGCGATCGGCGAGGCCGGCTTCGCGTTCGATGCCGTGGTGGTCGAGATCGTCAACCGCCACGCACAGACCGTTGGCGAGGGCGCGGTGACCACGCGCGAGAGCCGCGGCGGTCGCTATCTCGCGGTCACCGTCACGGTGCGTGCGCAAAGCCGCGAGCAGCTCGATGCGATCTATCAGGACTTGACCGCCGACCCGCGCGTGACCATGGCGCTGTGAGCGCATCCGCGCTCGGCGTGCGAGCGTGGCGGCGCTGGTCGTATCGCGACTGTCTCGCGGCGATGCGGGCGTTCACCGACCGCCGCGATGCCGGGACTGCCGACGAACTCTGGCTGGTCGAGCACGAGCCGGTATTCACGCTGGGGCTCAGCGGGCGGCGCGAGCACCTGCTGGCGCCGGGCGATATCCCGGTGGTCGAGACCGAACGCGGCGGGCAGGTCACCTATCACGGGCCGGGCCAGGTCGTGGCCTATCCACTGATCGATGTGCGCCGTCGCGGGATCGGGCCACGCGCGCTGGTGACGGCGCTGGAGTCGGCCGTGATCGAACTGCTGGCCGGCTACGGTCTCGAGACACACGCGGACCCGAAGGCGCCGGGCGTCTATCTCGGCTCCGCCAAGATCGCCGCCGTCGGACTGCGCATCCGCCGCGGGGCGAGCTATCACGGCGTCGCGCTGAACGTGGACATGGACCTCACGCCGTTTGCGCGGATCAACCCCTGCGGCCATCCGGGACTGGCCGTGACCCAGCTCCGCGAGCATTTCCCCGGGGTCGCCGCGGCCGATGTCGCGGCGCAGCTCGGTGCAGGCATTGCACGGGGGCTCGGTTACACTGGGACGATCGATCTGCCCGATTCCTTGCCATGAGCGTTCCCGACGATCTCGCACCACGTTCGCGTTCCACGCCCGACACCCACCAGCGTGGCGGCGACAAGCTCGCGCGCATTCCGGTGCGGGTCGAACGCACGGTTGAACCGCTGCGCAAGCCCGCGTGGATTCGCGCGAAACTGCCGGTCGGTCCGCGCGTCGCCGAGGTACGTCGCGTGCTGCGCGAGAACGGGCTGCACTCGGTCTGCGAGGAGGCCGCCTGTCCGAACCTCGCGGAATGCTTCGGCCATGGCACGGCGACCTTCATGATCATGGGCGACATCTGCACGCGCCGCTGTCCGTTCTGCGACGTCGCCCACGGCAAACCGAAGCCGCTGGATGCCGACGAGCCACGGCATCTGGCCGAGACCGTGGCCGCGCTGAAACTGGGCTATGTGGTGGTGACCTCGGTCGATCGCGACGATCTGCGCGACGGCGGGGCCGGGCACTTCGTGGAATGTATCCAGGCGCTGCGCGAGCGCAGCCCGGCCACCCGGATCGAGGTGCTGGTGCCGGATTTTCGCGGCCGCATGGAGGTTGCCATTGCGATCATGCGCAGCGCGCCGCCGGATGTCTTCAACCACAACCTCGAGACCGTGCCGCGCTTGTACCGCATGGCGCGGCCCGGCTCGGACTACGCGCATTCGCTCGGCCTTTTGAAGGCCTTCAAGGCTGCGCACCCGCAGGTGCCGGCCAAGTCCGGTCTCATGCTCGGACTGGGCGAGACCAACGATGAGGTGCTTGAGGTCATGCGCGACCTGCGCGCGCATGACTGCGACATGCTGACGCTGGGCCAGTACCTGCAACCCAGCCTCGATCACCTGCCGGTCGCGCGCTACGTGACACCGGACGAATTCGACGCCCTGCGCGTTGCCGGCGAGGCGATGGGATTCCGGCATGTCGCGAGCGGCCCGCTGGTGCGGTCGTCCTATCACGCGGACCAGCAGGCACACGCCGCGTCGAACGCCGGCTGAATCCGATCCAGATGGACGCGCGCTTCGAACAGATCGCTGAACTCCTGATCCTGCCGCCGGGTGGCCCCATCGTGCTGCTCGTGCTGGCGCTGTTCGTGTTCGCGCGCCGGCGGCGGTTTGCGTGGCTATTGAGTTTCATCGCCATGTTTGGGCTGTATGTGCCCTCGACACCCTGGTTCGTCGACTGGATGTATCCGCGCATCGCGACCTACGCGGCGCTCGATGTGCAGACGCTCCCGCAATCCGGCGCGCAGGCCATCGTCGCGCTCGGCGCCGGGCGCTACTACGGGGCGCCGGAATACGGCGGCGACAGCGTGGGCATGGATACGCTTGCACGCCTGCGTTACGCCGCGCGACTGGCACGTCAGTCCGGCTTGCCGCTGCTGGTCAATGGTGATTCAAAGGAACGTGGCCTGTCGCTCGCGGAACTCTCGCGTGATGTCGTGCAGAACGAGTTCGGGGTGCCCGTGCACTGGGTCGAGCCGGACTCGCGCACCACTCAGGAGAACGCCGATTTCGCCGCGCGGCTGCTGTTGCCTCGCGGGGTCAAGACCATCGTTCTGGTCACGCATGCGATCCACATGCCGCGTTCGGTCGCGGTGTTCGAGAAGGCCGGATTTGCGGTTGTCCCGGCGCCAACCCTGCTGGCCGGCGATCTGCTCGAAGGCGAGCCGTGGCGGACCTGGCTTCCGGACGCCGGCTCATTGTCCGCATCGCGCCTTTTGCTGCACGAATGGTTGGGCAGCCGCTGGTACGAACTGCGTGGGTGGTTTTCGGACGTCTTAGGGAAGCTCTGATCAATCCGTCCCGGATTGTCAGAGCAGCGAAAACGAAAAAGTGTGATTTTTCGTTTTCTTTCATTTTCAACGGCATGCCGCCGCTGAGAATGTCAGCGCCTCCGTGTGCTGAGGTCTTGACCCTGACCCGGGCCGGCACCAGGAACAGAATTGTCTGACCGGCAGGACATTGGAGCCATGTCCGGTCGGTCATGCCGGTTCTGCGCCGAGTCACCCTGAATCGAGAGCAGAATACATGTCCAGATCCAATGTTTTTACCGGCCTGCTGACGACAACGATCATGTTGCTTGCCGCTGTGGTGCAGGCGGCCGATCACGGCGACAGCCTCCGCCTGCAGAAGGTCAGCGACGGTGTTTATGCGATCGTTGGCCCCTTCGGCAACCGCTCGCCCGACAATCTGGGCAACAACGCCACCTTCGGATTCGTGGTGACGGACGAAGGTGTCGTGCTGGTCGACCCCGGTGGCAGTCACCAGGGGGCGGCAGCGATCGACGCGCTGATACGCCGGGTTACCGGTCAGCCGGTCCGAATCGTCATCAACAGCGGCGGACAGGATCACCGCTGGCTGGGCAACGGATTCTTCAAACATCAGGGCGCCCGCATCATTGCGAGTCGCGCCGCGGTTGACGATCAGCGTGCGCGTGGCGCGGAGCAGTTATCCGTGCTGCACATGCTCGTGGGCGCGGCGGGGATGGCCCACACCGAGCCTGTCTACGCGGACGAGACCTTCGAAGAACGCCTGGATTTTTCGCTGGGCGGTACCGCTTTCGAGTTGCGCAGGGTGGGACCGGCCCACACGCCGGGCGACAGCCTGGTGTGGCTTCCGCAACAGCGCATCGTATTCAGTGGCGACGCGGTCTATGTCGGCCGCATGCTGGGTGTGTTGCCACAATCGAAGAGCGCTCTCTGGATCGAGGCGTTTGCGGCCATGGCCGCACTCGAACCGGCAACCGTCATTCCGGGACATGGCCCTGTCGCTGACCTGGCGCGGGCGCGGGCCGATTCGCTCGACTACCTGGTGTTCCTGCGCGAAACCGTCGGCGCCCTGATGGAGACCGGCGGCGACATCACCCAGATTGGCACACTCGACCAGTCGCGCTTTTCGTACCTCGAGGACTACGAGACGCTCAAGGGTCGCAATGCCCAGCAGGTATTCCAGGAGATGGAGTGGGAGTGAGGCGGCAGTTGTCTGTTGACGTTGCCAAGGTGGCAGTCGGGGCCAGACGTTGGCCGGAGTCTGATCCCTGAACCGCCCCGAAAACCGGGAAAACGTGTGACGTGGCGGAATGGACGAGCGCTGCGCGCCCGTCAATTCAGATCGTCGAAGCCCGCGCGCTTGAACCAGTGGCTGGCCTTTTCGGCATCCGGGGCCACGCCATTACCGTCGCGATACATCATCGCCAGCGTGGTCATGGAACCGACCAGTCCCTGCTCGGCGGCGCGTTCGAACCAGAGCGCGGCGGCTGCCGGGTCGGCGGCGGTGCATTCGCCCTCGAGCAGCATGAAGCCGAGGCCGTGTT
Source organism: Chromatiales bacterium (assembly GCA_020445605.1). Lineage (NCBI taxonomy): Bacteria > Pseudomonadati > Pseudomonadota > Gammaproteobacteria > Chromatiales > Chromatiales bacterium. Next base: position 83,941 of record JAGRGH010000055.1, on the reverse strand, counting down.
CGGCAAGGCTGAAACCGCTCTCGGCGGCCTGCTTCATGTATGCGTACGAACGTTTTGCATCCACGGCCATGCCCAGACCGTTCTGCAGCATGATCGCCATGCGGTATTGCGCGTCAGAGTTGCCGGCGTCGGCCAGTGGCGACAGCAGTTGCGCGGCGCGCGAGAAGTGTTTGGCCTCGAATGCGGCAATGCCGCTGCGCAGGTCCATTTCCTGGTTGGGATCAATCATCGGCGGTTTCGGGTCGGGCGGGGCGGTAGCCCCGCGGGCGGATGGCGATGCGCGCGTGCACCACGGTGCACAGGCGGCCGGAGCTGTCATGGTAGCCGTATTCAAACTGCGGCGTCGCGCGGCCACGTGCGGCAAGCTCGGTACGAATCTGCTCGATCTGCAGGTCGGTGAACTCAAACCGCAGATCCAGATCGCCGCGCGCCTCGTGCATGAAGTCGATCGAAAGCGAGCGTGTCCAGACCGAATGGCCGGGGAAGTTGCGTGCGCAGGCGAGTGCCGCGATCGGGTCGGCGAGCGCGGCCTGGCTGCCGCCGAACATCGTCCCGCCCGGATTGCGGGTCAGTCGCGTAAGCGGCAGCCGGATGCGCACCCGGCGCCAGTGCGGGTCGAGTTCCACGATCTTCAGGCGCATGAGCCAGAACGGCGGATACAGCGCCAGGCGCAGGCGCGGCGGCAACCGGGCCGCGAGGCCGCGCCGGCGCCCTATGGACTGCGGCTCGCCGCGGCTGACAGCCATTCGCGCCAGTCGTTGAACAGCGCCGTACTGGTGGCGGCGACCGCGGAACGCGGAGTCAGGCTCGCCTGCGCCTGATCGAGCCCGTCGAGCGTCGCGCTGACGCCGCCGGCCTCGCGCAGGATCAGTTCGCCGGCGGCCCAGTCCCACAGGCGCTGGCCGCCGTGCAGGTAGACATCGCAGCGCCCGTCGGCGAGCCAGCACCAGTCCAGTGCGACCGAGCCGATCGAACGCTGCGAGCGATACGGCGCAGCGCTGGCAAGTGCCCACGACAGCGGCGGCTTCAGTCGCTTGAAGTCGATCAGCGCAATCGCGCGCCGCAGGTTCGGCGCCGGATCGGTGACTTCCAAGCGACGGTCGCCGAGCCACGCGCCGGCACCGAGTTCGGCATGAAAGCACTCGTCGCGCACCGGGTCGTAGACCACGCCGAACACGCTGCGGCCTGCAACAAGCAGCGCCAGCGAGATTGCGAACACGGGCACGCCGGAGACGAAATTGCTTGTGCCGTCCAGCGGGTCCAGGCACCACAGCGGGCCATCGCCGGCGAGCAGGCGTGACTGCTCGTCGGCCGACATCTCCTCGCCGAGCAGCGCGATACCGGGCGCGATCGCGGCCAGACGCGCGGTTGCCTCCTGCTGGATCGCCAGGTCGATCTCGGTGACCACCGAGCCGTCATGCTTGCGCGTGGACTGCGTGCGCGCGAAACCGGGCAGCGCAATCTCGCGGCCGAGTTCGCGTATCAGGGCGCGAACGGCTGCAAAGTCGATGTCGGGTATTTGGGTCATCAAAACAAATCGGGAATGCCGCGCCGGGGTGATTGAAGCCCGGGAACCGATCGACGATCAAGCTTACGGAGCTACCCTGGCGTGCCGCAGCCCACGCCATCTGCGTCTGAACTGAGCAGCATCTCGGCGAGATCAGCGATGTCGCAATCATTGTAATGGCTATGACTGCGCGGCGATGTATGTTTGTCAGGCTGTATGCGGCGGCCCGATGGCGATAAAATCTCCGTGCGTCTGGAGACGCTCTACCATGAAATACCGGGCGAAACTTTCGATTCTGGCGTTTCTTGTCTGGCTGCCGGTGCAGTCGCTGGCCGCGGCTGCGCTCACCGGCGAGCAGACGGATTTTCTTGCCGCGGAAAAAGCACTCGAACGCGGCGATCAGAAAACCTTTGAAACACTGCGTAAACAACTCGCCGGCTATCCGCTGGCGCCCTACCTGGATTTTGCGCAGCTCAACGCGCGCCTGGCGAAGGCCGGTGCTGACGAGGTCCGCGCATTCATCGACAGCCGCGAGCGCATGCCGCTCGGTTCGCGACTGTTGCACGAATGGCTGGATCTGCTCGCGGCCAGGGGGCGCTGGAACGAATATCTGGATTTCTATCGGGCCGACGAGGCCGGCACCACCGAGCAGTGCTGGCAGGCGCGTGCGCTGCTGGCGACCGGCCGAACGGACGAGGCCTGGGCAGGGGCGCGCCGGCTGTGGCTGGTCGGTCGCTCGCAGCCGTCGGCCTGTGACCCATTGTTTGCGGCCTGGACCAAGGCCGGCGGCCGTGACGACGGGCTGATCTGGCAGCGCGTCGCGCTGGCGATGGAAGAGGGCGAGGTCTCGCTCGCGCGCTGGCTCGTCGAACAACTGCCCTCGGCGGATCGCGCCGCCGCCGCGAACTGGTTCGTTGCGCAGCAAAAGCCCGAGCGGCTGCTCGCGACCAAAGCCGCCTACGCACCGCATGCGTGGCGCGACGCCTGGCTGATCCATGCGCTGGTGCGCTTCACCCGTGACGATCCGCTCGCGGCGCACGCCTACTGGCAGCGCTGGCGGCGTGACCAGACCGTCGATGCCGAGCAGTTCGTGCAGGCGACGCCGCGACTGATCCGCGCGCTGTCTTCGACCGACCAGCGCTCGGCGCTGGCGTTCCTGAACGATCTCGTTCCGGAGCAGACCGATTTCGACGTCCACGAGACCCGCGTGCGCACGGCGTTGGGTTTCGCCGACTGGGATCTCGCCCTGCGCTGGATCGGCGAGATGCCTGCGGCGCTGGCCGAGCGCGCGACCTGGCGCTACTGGCGCGCGCGCGGGCTGGCCGAGCGCGGCCATGCGGGCAAGTCCCGCTCTCTGCTGGATGCGCTCGCCGGCGAGCGGGATTTCTATGGCTTTCTGGCGGCCGATCGGCTTGGCCGAGACTACAAGATCGCCGCCGACCCGGAGACCGTGAACGCCGCGCGCATCGACGCGCTCGGCACCACGCCGGCGGCACGGCGCATCGTCGAGCTGCGCGCACTGGATCGCGATCTGGATGCGCGCCGCGAGTGGCGCGACTGGACTGCCGCACTGGATGCCGACGATCTCGTGGCCGCCGCGAAACTCGCCGCGCGCTGGGATTGGCATCGTCAGGCGATTCTGACGGTCGCCCGCGCCGAGGAGTGGGACCACCTGGATCTGCGCTTTCCGATCGCCTACCGCGACGCCATCGAACGCAACGCAGCGGCGCAGTCGCTGGAGGTGGACTGGGTGTTCGGTCTGGTGCGCCAGGAGAGCGCGTTCGACCCGGCGGTGCGTTCGCCGGTCGGGGCGACCGGCCTGATGCAGCTGATGCCGCAGACCGCCCGCTCGGTCGCCCGCACGGCCAAGCTGCGCCGTCCGCGACTCGCCGACCTCAAGACCGCCGATACCAACCTGCGGCTTGGCACGACCTACCTGAAATCCATGCTGGAACGTTTCGACGGCAATCGCGTACTGGCGACGGCCGCCTACAATGCCGGCCCGCAGCGGGTAAAGCGCTGGCTGCCCGATGCCGAAATGCCTGCGGATCTATGGATCGAGACGATCCCCTATCGCGAGACCCGCGACTATGTGCGCCGCGTGTTCGCCTACAGCGCGATCTACCGCTTCCAGATGGGCGTCGGCGATGGCCGGCGGGTCAGCGACTGGCTCGCACCGGTCGCAGCCCAAGTCTGAAGGTACCCGCTCAGCCGGGCACGCCGCCCGGGTCTTCCGTTGCGCGGCCCGCGGCGAGCGCCTTGCGAACGTTGCTCAGCGCGCCGGCCGGCGTGACCACCTCGTAGAACGCCGGTTCACCTTCCGGCAGGCCGATGCCCGACGAGCCCGGCCACGGCTCGGGATGGACCTCGCGCACGATCAGCCAGCGCAGGTTTCCCGCGCCGTCGGGATAACGCCCGGCATACACGCGCTCCATGCGGCCGTCCTCGAACAGGTCGATTTCGATGCGGTGCAGCGAAACGTCGCGCCGCAGGCGTGCGAAACCGTCCGGACTCAGGGCGATGCCATCGACGTTGTGCCAGAGCTTCTCGCCGTCGCGCTCGAAGCTGCGCACACGGTTCTGGGTCGCGGTTGCGCCCTTGCGCGCAAGACTGCTGCTCGACGAGGCGCGGTCGGCCGCGGAGATCGCCGGTGAGATGGTGATCCGGCGTTCGCCGTCGTACAGAAACGTCGGTTTGCCCGGGGCGATGGCGATCCCGATGCCGATTTCCAGCGCCGGCACGTCGTATTTGCGGATCTGATCGTTCTGTGCCTGCACGACCCGCAGGATCTCGCGCGCCAGCCCGCAGGCGCGTGCGACGGTCAGTCGTTCGCTGCGCGTGTTCGTGTACTCGTACAGGGCGAGGATGATCGCGTCGCCCTCGATGAACACCTTTTCCGCCTCGAACTCGCCGATCAGTTTGTCGATCGGCGTGTAGAAGTTCACGCTGAAATGCGAGGCCGGATTCAGGCCGCGTTTCAGCAGCTGTTCGGTCAGGATCGTCGATCCGCGCAGGTCCGCCTTGATGACGACATGGTGGCGCGCCTCGCGCGCCTCGTTCGCGGGCCGGGCGCTGGCGTCGGGCGCGAAGTCGTACAGGGTGCTGTTGGTGCGCGAGAGCGTGAGATCGGACTCCGCTGACAGCACCCGCACCTGTTCCATGGCGCGAAACAGCAGATAGGCGTATTTGAGATCGCGCCGGAACCGTGCGAAGTCCACGAGATATTGCGCGGCGAGTTCGCGCGCGCCGTGGGTCGCGCGTGAATGAACGTGTTCGGCGGTCTGTTCGAGCAGGTTCAGGTCGACCGGCTCGGGCGCGGTCTCCGAGAGCGTCTCGATCTTGCGCCGCAGGTGCCGCTGGCCGCGTGGATCGGCGACATAGGCATGCAGCGTCTCGACCGGAACGGTGTACTGGAACGCGACGTTGAGCTTCGAGACCTCGTAGCCCGCGGCCGCGGCATGCAGCATGCGGTCGCGTTGCAGTGCCTCGAACCAGCGATCGGCGAACTGACGCTGCACGCGCACGGTGGCGTCGTACTGCCGCAGTCCGTCACGGTCGTCCTGCTGGCGCAGGATTTCGCGATACGCCTCGTTGGCCTCGGCCTTGGTGATGCGCTCGACGACGTTCGGGTCGTCGAACCAGGTCGACAGCGGCTGCTGATACTCCTGCGCGGCGAGCACGTCCTTGAGCAGCATCTCGGTCTCGAGGAAACCCGCGAGGCCGCCTTCGTCGATGCGTTCGATCGGGCCGCTGGATACGCCATCCATGGTGCCCCGCACGGCGATGGTGATGTCCTCGGGCAGCAGGGCCGCGAAGCAGGTCAATGCACGGCGGTTGAGTTCCGCGAAGCAGGCACGGCCCGCGGCATCGTGGAACAGCGGGTAGTGCTCGATCAGCAGGTTTGCATCGCGCAGGGTCGGCAACTGCACGAGCGGGTTGAACAGGATGCGGCGCGGGATCGGCCAGGAACGCCCGGTGATGGCCTTGCGCTGTTTTGCCAGACGCCGTGTCTCCGCGCGGTCGAACTGGTCGAACAGCAGGCGGTTGACCTCGTACTGCGCCGCCGCGCCGCGGCGGGCCAGCAGCACGATGCGCTGCTGGAGCTCCAGCGAACGTCCGGACGATTGCTCGGACGCGGCATAACGCGCCGAGCGCAGGCGGTCGGTGAGCGCGCGGAACGCGGTCGCGGAACTCGCCAGCAGAAACTTCGTCGTCGCGAGTTGCAGGACCTGGATCGGCACCAGCGACCGATCGCGCCGGGCGCGCAGGATCGCGATGTCCATCATCATCTGGTAGCCGCCGGAGAACTGCGTCGCCTCTTCGGTCTCGAACGCCGGATCGGCCGTGCGGTCGCCGACCAGGCGCGCGGCGCACTGGCGCATCAGCCGCTCGAGTACGCCGACCAGGGACTTGCGAAAGCCCGGGAAGAGCGCGGCATCGATGTGGATGTTGTCAATGCCGCGCAGGGCGGCATTCAGTCCCAGATCCGGGACCTGCGGGCTGCCCAGCGTCTTGACGAACGCCTGCGCGTCGAATGGACGTGTGACTCGATCCTGTAGCCAGCGCAGCATGGAAGCGGTGCGATACGGGTCGCGGTCGACGATAATCGGGACAATGATGTCGGGGGAGTGTATGCGTTTCAGTGCGCTATGGCACGGTTTGCGTGCCCGGATCGATCGGCGGGCCGTCGCGCGTGGCGGCCGGCGCGTGGCGTTGGCCGCGTTTCTGGCATTGCCGGCTCCGGGGTTCGCCGCGCAGTCGCTGTTCGGCGAGATGTTGCGCGAGATGGCCGACTGGGCCCGCGAGCGCAACGAACCGCGCGCCCCGGCGCTGCAGGACTGGGTGCCGTCCGCGCCGCCGATCTCGCCCTGGGGCGCGACCACGGCCGGACGCAACGTCGCGGCCGTGGGGCTGGACGGCACCTGGTTCGGTCGCTACGGCGAGCGCATGGTCATCCGTGGCGACCGTCTCGCGCTGATCTGGGGCAATCACCGCGCGCCGACGAGTTCGGAGCTCATCGTGCGCGGCCGGCACTGGCTCGTCTACCGGCCCGAACTCGATCAGCTCGATCGTTACGAGTTCTACCGGTTCGGCAATCAGCTGGTGCTGACCGACGGCAGGACCACTTGGACCTACGAGCGCCGCTGAGGCGCGGGCGTGCTGCGCGAAGTCATGGGTTCGCATGCGGTGATGTGGTAGCGTTCGCGCGCCTTTCCCGCGGCAGTTGAAACGGATCGAGCAGCATGTCGTCCGCATTCTCCCGAATTGCCGTTTTTGGCGGCACCGGCTTCGTGGGCCGACACCTGGTCGCGCGGCTCGCGCGCGACGGCCATGCGCTGCGCGTGGTGACGCGCGCCCCGGCGCGGCATCGCGAGCTGAAGGTGCTGCCCGGCGTGGAACTGCGCCAGGCCGATGTATTCAATGACGGCGCGCTCGCGCAGGCCGTTGCCGGCTGCGATGCCGTGATCAATCTGGTCGGCATCCTGAATGAAGGTCGCGGTGCCGCGCGCAGTTTCGACCAGGTGCACATGCAACTGCCGGCGCGCATCGCGCGTGTCGCAAGACGTTTCGATGTGCGGCGCTTCATGCACATGAGTGCGCTTGGCGTGCACGCCGAGGCGCCCAGCCGCTATCTGCGCAGCAAGGCGGCGGGCGAGCTGGCGGTGCGCAACGTGCTCGGCGATGCGGTCGACTGCGCGTTCCTGCGGCCGTCCGTGATCTTCGGCGCGGACGATTCGTTCATCAACCGCTTCGCCGGCCTGCTGGCGCTCGCGCCGGGGTTCGTGCCGCTGGCGGCGGCCGACGCGCAATTCGCGCCGGTCCATGTCCGTGACGTCGTGGAGGCCTTTGCGCGGGTCCTCGGCGGTCCGCCGGCGCGCGGCGCGGCGTTCGAACTGTGCGGTCCGCAACGCTTCACGCTGGCCGAGATCGTCGCGGCCATTGCGGCGGCGGCCGGGCTGAGGCGCCGGATCATCGCGCTGCCCCGCCCGCTGGCGCGCGTCCAGGCGGCGCTCATGCAGTGGCTGCCGGGCAAACCGTTTACGCCAGACAACCTGCGCTCCCTGTCCGTGCCCAGCGTGTGCGCCGACAACGCCTGCGCGCGTCTGGGGATCGTGCCGACGGCGCTTGCGGTTGTGCTCGCCGAGCGGTTTGGCGCCGGCCAGCCGGCGCGCACCTTCGACCGCCTGCGGCGCCGGTATCCGGGTGCGTGAACCCGGGGCCCGGGGGCGCAGAAGCCCGTTTGGCAGGCTGTGGAATTTCGCTTTTCAACAGCCTGATATCGCGAGACGGGGACGTCTCGATGTTGAAAAGGCCATGGATGGGCCTTTTTCAACGAGCTGTCAGGCCGGACCGGGTTCGAGCAGTGTGCGCAGCGCGCCGGCGTCGGCGCGCTGCACGGGCAGTCCGTCGACATGGCTCAGCGGTCGCTGGCGCCCATTGCGTTCGTTGAAGACCGTGAGTTCGATGATGTGGTCGGCCTCGGTGATGCGAAACAGCGGCAGGTCGGTTTCCTGGCCGCGCCCGGTTCGCACACGGCGTTCGCCGGTCGTGTAGCTGATCGGCCAGTCGAACAGTGCGAGCGCGATTTCCTTGGTGGAGTCCGCGAACACGTGCAGGCTGATGACGCTGCCGGTGTCAGCGGTACCGTCGAGTACGGCACCGACCAGTCGCGGCGAGAACCGCTCCAGGCGCTGCATCCAGCGCAGTGCGGTCTGGCGCAGTTCACGCAGGGCGCCGGCCTGGCGATCGGACAGAAACAGCTGCTGGTAACTGCGCAGGGCCTGCTGGATCTCGGTATTCGACGGCAGCGGGCTGTGGGTGGGCAGGCGCAGACGCTCGCGGGCCTTGTCCTTCGCCACCTGATAATCCGCGACCTGTTCGGTCGCCATGATGCGCGCGGCCTCGGCGGCAATGCTCAGACGTAGCTTGTGCGTGCTCATGCGCGGCTCACGGGGACTTGCACGTCGGCATGCACTATTGCATAGAATTCCCGGCCCGTGTTAACCGGCCGAGCCGGAGAATCCCGACATGACCCGAACCCTGCATATCGCGACACGCCGGTCACCGCTTGCCCTGTGGCAGGCCGAGCATGTGGCCGATCGACTGCGCGGCCAGTTGCCGGGGCACGCCGTGAAACTCGTGCCGATGAGCACCATCGGCGATCGTGTGCTCGACAGCCCGCTCGCGAAAATCGGCGGCAAGGGGCTGTTCGTGAAGGAACTCGAACAGGCGCTGGTCGACGGCCGCGCCGACCTCGCCGTGCACTCCATGAAGGACGTGCCGGCCGAACTGCCGGACGGGCTGGTGATCAGCTGCATCCTGGAGCGCGAAGACCCCTGCGATGCCTTCGTCAGTTCGAAATATGCCGACATCGACGAACTGCCCGCCGGGGCCCGTGTGGGCACCTCGAGCCTGCGCCGCCGCGCGCAGATCAGCGCCATGCGCCCGGACCTGGAGATCTTCGATCTGCGCGGCAACGTCGGCACCCGACTGCAAAAACTCGACGACGGCGAGTTCGACGCGATCCTGCTCGCCTGCGCGGGTCTGGAGCGGCTCGGACTGGCCGATCGCGTGCGTGCGCGCATCGATGCACGGCGCATGTTGCCGGCCATCGGGCAGGGTGCGATCGGCATCGAATGTCGTGCCGACGACGCGGAATTGCGTGGTTGGCTCGCGCCGCTGGCCGACGCGGACACCACGGCCTGTGTCACCGCCGAACGCGCGATGAATGCCCGGCTCAATGGCGGATGCCAGGTGCCGATTGCCGGTCATGCCACGCTCAGCGCCGGACAGCTGTCGCTGCACGGCCTGGTGGCTAGCGTCGACGGCAAACAAACGGTACGTTCCACACGCGCGGGTGCGGTACAGTCCGCGGCAGTGATCGGCGAGGCGGTCGCCGCTGACCTGCTCGCGCGCGGCGCCGGTCCGCTGCTGGCGGCCGTTGGCATTAGCCCGGACTGAAAGCGCCGGTTTTTTTTCGAACTCCTTCAACACACGACGAAATGACGAACTACGACGATATCGATCTGGCCGGCCTGGGCGTACTCGTCACCCGGCCCGAGGCGCAGGGGCGCCAGCTGTGTACGGCGATCGAAGGGCTCGGCGGGCGCGCCGAATGTATTCCGGCACTGGATATCGTCGGGCCTGCCGACGATGTGACCAAGAAGCTCGCGAAGATCAAGCTTTCGAAATACGACTGCGTGATCTTCGTCAGTCGCAACGCTGTCGACTGGGCGCAGAAGATTTTCCCGGACCTGCGCGAGCAGCTGAACGGACCGAACATCGCCGCGGTCGGCACGGGTACCGCCGACGCATTGAACCGGCTCGGCGTCGGCGTGGACATCTGTCCGGAAACGCGTCAGTCCAGCGAGGGCCTGCTCGAACTCGAACCGCTCTACGATGTGCTCGACCGCAAGATCGCCATCGTGCGCGGCGAGGGCGGGCGCGAAATCCTGCGCGATGAACTGACCGATCGCGGTGCCGATGTCGACTACATCGAGGTCTATCGTCGCGCCCAGCCCGACATGGACATCGGAAATCTGCTCGATCGCTGGAAGGAAGACGTCCAGGTCGTGGTCATGACCAGCGTCGAGTCGCTGGAAAACTTCCTGCGCATGCTCGGTCGCAACGGCGTGCGAATGCTGCGCCAGACGCCCATGGTCACGGCCGGCGAACGCATCACGGCCGCGGCGGAAAAGGCCGGCATCGAGACCGTCATGACGGCGGCCGGCGCGAGCGACGAGGCGATCCTCGGCGCCCTGATCGAGCTGGCCGACTCAGACGAGGACGACGACGGCTAGCCCGATCTCGTCGGCGACCTGGTCGCTAGTGCAGTGCGACGCTCTTGGAGGTACTTTCAGTGAGTCACAGTGCGTCCAGCTGCAAGGCGGGCCTGCGCAGGAATGGCCATTCCCTTTCAAGCAGGCGCAACGCCGCAGATGGACGCACTGTGGCTCACCCGCAGGGAGCCCCCCAAAAGTGTCAGCTCCGCGTTGCGGCGCTTGCCAAGGGCGGGTCATTCCCTGCGCACCGCGCCTTGATCTGACACTTTTGGGGAGGCTCTGAATGTGCCTCCGAGAGCGTCGCACTACACTATGGGCGCTCTGGCAGGCATGCGATCCACCGGGGCGTTGTGGCTTGTGCCATCATCGGTGCACACACCCGCGCCAATCTCCGTTTCATGACTGAACTCGAACCCGCACCGGAACCGACGCCCGATCCGCCCCCCGAGCCGGCACAGACGCAAGCTCGGTCGAGCGACAGCGACGCGCGCAAGCCCGCCGGTCGCGGTCTCGCCTGGCTCGCGCTGGTCGTCGGGTTGGCGGCACTTGCCGGACTCGTCGCGGCTGGCTGGTTCGGCTGGCAGGCGGTTCAGGATCAGGCGAACTCGCGCAGCGCCATTGATGAACGCGTCGCGACGCTGGATCGGGCGCTCGCTGCGCTGCGCGACGCCAGCGGCCAGAACGCGAGCCGGTTCGACGTCGAGCGGATCGACCGACGCGTGGGCGAGATGGTCGGACGCATCGACGCGGCGGCCGACACGGCGGTCCGACCCGAACGTGTCGATGCGCTGGATCAGCGTCTGGCGCAGATCACCACCGAGCTCGCCCGGGTGCGAATCGACACCGGTGCGGCCGGTGCCGCGCAGGCCGAGCGAGCCCGCATGCTGGGCGTCGAGCAGCTGTTGGCCGCCGCACAGATGCAGGCGCTGGTCTCGCGCGACTACCCAAGTGCGATCGCCGTACTCGAGGCCGCCGCAGACGCGCTGCGCGAGTTGTCCGACCGTGCCGAACTTGCCGTCGTGCGCGAGCGCATCGCCACGGACATCGAGGCGCTGCGTACTGCGGCGCCAGTCGACCGGGCGGCCCTGCTCGGCCGGCTCGAGGGCGTTGCCGGGGCGGTGATGGCACTGCCGGGGCGCGAGACCCTGCGCGAGCGCGCCGGGGTGTCCACGGGCAGCGATTCGGCCGCCGGCCGGCCGCTGTGGCGCCAGCTCCTGGACGATGCCTGGGCCGGGCTGCGCTCGCTGGTCGTCATCCGCCGTGCCGACCGCCCGGTCGAACCGCTGCCCTCGCCGGAGCTGGAGGCGCTCGATCGCCGGGGTATTGCGATCCAGATCGACATCGCCCAGCTCGCCGCCGCCCGTGGCGACGCGGCGAGCTTCTCCGCCGCGCTCGGTCGCGCGCGCGACGGTCTGACACTGCGCTTCAATCCCGACGATCCAGCCGTCACGCGGCTGACCGAGTCGATCACCGAACTCATGCAGGTCGATCTCGACGCCCCCCCGCCGCAGGTCGGCGCGGGTCTGACCGCCCTGCGTGCGGTGCTGTCCGAACGGCGGCCAGCCCATCGCGCGCCGGTTGTGCCGGCCGCGCCCGAGCCCACCGAAAACCCGCCGGTCGGCGTGGCGCCCGAGCCCGTCGCCGAGCCGCCGCCGGCCACGAACGAGGTTGCGGCCGCGATCGCCACACCTGCTGAAACGACGCCGGAATCTTCCCCCGCGGCCGATCCCGTTGGCGTCACCGGGTTCGCGGAGCCGCGCCCGTGAGGGTCGCGCTGTGGTCGCTCGTCGCGCTGGTCGTTGCCGGTCTGCTGGTGACCGTGCTGCGCGCCGAAAACGGCTACGTGCTGATCAGCGTCGGCGCCTGGGTCATCGAGACCAGCGTCGCGATGCTGGTCATCGCGATCGCAGTGCTGTGGGTGATCGCCAATGCGCTGGGCGCGATGATCGCGCGAGTGACCTCCGTACCCGTGCGGATGCGGCTGTGGACCAGTCGGCGCCAGCTGCGCCAGGCCCAGCGTGATCTGAACCGCGGCCTGATGGCGCTGGCCGAAGGACGCTGGTCGGTCTCCGAACATCTGCTCCAGCGTTCCGCGCCGCTGACCGAAAGCCCGCTGATCGGCTATCTGGCGGCCGCGCGCGCGGCCCAGCAGCAGGCAGCGGATGCGCGCCGCGACCAGTACCTCAAGCAGGCGCTAAAGAGCATGCCAGAGGCCGAACTCGCGGTCGGGCTGACCCAGGCCGAATTGCAGATGGCCGGTGGCCGCACCGAGCAGGCGCTCGCGACCCTGATGCATCTGCGCGCGCTGGCGCCGCGGCATGACTATGTGCTGAAACTGCTGGTCGGCGCGCGCGTGCGGCTCGGCGACTGGGATGGCGTCGCCGAGCTGCTGCCGGAGCTGCGCAAGCGCGATGTATTGCCGGTGGCCGAGCTGGACGATCTGAGCGCGCGGCTCGAACTCGACCGGCTCGCCCATGCCGGCACGGACCCGGCCGCTCTGGATGCCGTCTGGGCGCACATCGGCAAGGCGCAACGCCAGGATGCCCGCGTGGTCGAGCGCTACGCCAGCGCGCTGGCCGAAGGTGGCGTCGGCGATGCGGCCGAACGCGTGCTGCGCGCGGCGCTGGATCGGCGTTGGGAGCCGACCCTGCTGGCACTGTACGCGCGTCTGCCCGCGGGCGATTTCACCCAGCAGCTCTCGACCGTGGAGCGCTGGCTCGAGGCGCGGCCGGAAGACCCCGCGCTGCTGCTCCTGGCCGGACGGCTTGCCATGCGCAACCGTCTGTGGGGCAAGGCGCGGTCCTATCTGGAGGCGAGTCTCGGCGCGCGCGAGTCGGCCGAGGCCTGCCACGAACTCGGCCTGCTGCTCGAACGCCTGGGTGAACCGGACCGCGCGCGCGAGTACCTCGTGCGTGGCCTGGCGATCGCCAATGGCGGAATGCCTGTGGCCGCGCTGGCGGATATCGGCGTCGGCAGCGTCAGTGCGCCGAAGCCGGCTGCCCCTGGCGGTCGTGCCGGCAAGCGCGTTCCGGCCTGACGCGATCGCACTTTTTCAGACTCACGGCGCCGGCGATCCGAAACGGATTGAGCGGCGCCTCCCTGCTTCAGCGAGGCGCCGAATCTTCGCTGAACTCGAACGAGTCGAAGAACAGCTGCACTTCGTCCAGCCCGGCGGCCGCGAAGCTGTGGCGCGCGGCCTGGATCATCGGTGGCGGTCCGCTCATGTATACCGAATGCCCGGACAGGTCCGGATAGTCCGCCAGCACCGCCTCGTGCACCCAGCCGCGTCGAATCGCGCGATCGGCCTCGCTGCCCGGCGCCGAAAGCACCGCGACATAGCGGATGTGCCCGTGACGCTCGGCCCATTCCTGCGCCAGCTCATGCAGGTACAGGTCGCGCAGGTCGCGCGCACCCCAGTACAGATCAATCGGCCGCGTGTCGTCGCGGTGCAGCGCATCCTCGACCATCGCCTTGATCGGTGCGAAGCCCGTTCCGCCGGCCATGAGGATGCGCGGGCGCGGATCGTCCGGACGCAGGAAAAATGTGCCGAACGGGCCTTCCGCGCGCAGGATGGCCTTCGGGGCGAGGGATTCGAAAACCCGGCCCGTGAACCAGCCGTCCGGAACATGACGGATGTGCAGCTCGATGGATTCGTCGTCATGCGGCGCGTTGGCCAGGGAAAACGAACGCCGCCGTCCGCCTTCAAGCAGGAACTGCAGATACTGGCCGGCGAGGAACTGCAAGCGTCCGTCGCCCGGGAGCCGCAGACGCATGCGCATGACGTCCGGGGCAAGGCGCTCGAGATCGAGCACCCGGCACGGGAACACCCGCGGCCTGAGGTCGCCGGCGACCTCGATCACGCGAGCGCGCACCGTCACGTCCGTGCGCGGGACGGCCTGACAGCAGAGCACCCGCCCGGCCGCGCGATCGTCCGCGCCCAGTGCCGGTGGTTCGCCATCCGGATACTCGACCTCGCCGTTCACGAGGGTGCCCATGCACGAACCGCACAAACCGCTGCGACAGGAATACGGCAGCGCGTGACCGGCACGAAGGGCTGCGTCCAGCACGGATTCGCCGGCTTCGGCGCTGAATTCGTGGCCGCTCGGTTCGATGCGAATGCGTTGGCTCATGCGTCTGGAGGATTCCTGAAGTGATGCGGCCGGATGGCCCTGTGTCGGGGTGCCTGCTCGCGGCCTGCGCAAATGGGTGCCTCGCGGCAATGGATCAACCCGCCCGCGCGATTTCACCACGATCGGTCGCTTGCCGTCGGCGTCTGTCGCGATGACCGATCGCGTGCTGATCGTGGGTTGCGGTTACACCGGTCGGCGGCTCGCTGCCGCGCTCGCGCCGCGCCCCGTGTCGGCCATCGTGCGAACCGGGGCTTCGGCAGCCGCGCTGCACGCGAGCGGGATTCGCGCCGAGGCGCTCGATCTCGACGCTGACCTGCGCGCGCACAGGCTCGGCGGGCAGGTGCTGGTGTGGCTCGTGCCACCGCCGCCGACGGGCGTCGTCGATACCCGGCTGCGCGGGTTTTTGGACCGCGTCGAGCAGCCGCCAGTCGCGATCGTGCTGTTGTCGACCACCGGGGTCTATGGCGACTGCGCGGGCGCCTGGGTCGATGAAACCGCGCCGCTGCGGCCGCAGGCGGATCGCGCACTGCGCCGGGCCGACGCGGAAGCCGCGCTGGGTGTCTTTGCGCCGGCGAACGGTGTGCGGGCCGTGGTACTGCGCGTTGCGGGCATCTATGGTCCCGGACGCCTGCCAGCGGCACGCCTGCGCGCCCGCGAGCCGGTCATCGACGATGCGCACGCGCCGCTGACCAACCGCATCCATGTGGACGATCTCGTCGAGACCCTCATTGCTGCGATCCAGCGTGGCCCTGACGGCGCCGTTTACAACGTCGCCGACGGCGATCCGCAGCCCATGAACGCCTATTTCGACCGGGTTGCCGATGCGCTCGGTCTGCCGCGCCCGCCGCGCATCGCGCCGGGCGAGGCCGACGCGCGCATCAGCGCCGGGATGCGCTCGTATCTGGCCGAATCCCGCCGGATCGACAACCGGCGCCTGCGCGAGGAACTCGGCGTGCGATTGCGCTACCCGACGCTCGCCGCCGGTCTGGCGAACAGTACTTAGGGAAGCTCTGATTAATCCATCCTGGATTAACAGAGCGACGAAAACGAAAAAGCGCGGCTTTTCGTTTTCTTACATTTTCAATGGCTTATGCACATTGAAAATGGTGGCACGTCCCTGTGCCGCGGGAAACTCTGAATTGTTCAGAGTTTCCTTAGCGGGCGAAGCGGGTAGCATGAAGTCCGGTTCGACCGATCCAGTCCGCCGCGGAGGATCAGCCATGCGCCATCTGAAGAATGCCCTGATCAATCTGTCCTAGATTGCCAGAGCAGCGAAAACGAAAAAGCGCCATTTTTCGTCTTCTTTTCGTTCTCAACGGCTTGCAGCCGTCGTTGTGGCGGCACTTCCGTGTGCCGCGGGAAACTCTGGAGTATTCAGAATTTCCCTGACCGGCATCGTTTCGTCTGGCCTGCTGCTGGCGTTCGCCGGCCTCGCCAACGCCCGCAGCTACCCGGGCATGCCGACCGTCATTTCCCAGCCGATGGTGGAGGCGGCGCAGGTGGTGCTCGACCTGCCGGCCGACAACCTCGTCCTGGACTGGCACCACAACGCCGACTTCGTCATGAGTTTTTACTGGCGGCCGGCGTGGTCGTCCGGCATGCCGCCGCAGGGCCCGCCGCGTTTCGATGTCAGGGAATGCATCCCGGGCCTGCCGTACGCGCGCGGCTGTCCGCCGCCCGGCCTGCTCGAACACGGCTATTTTCCGGCACCCGCTCCGGTGCGCCTCTATGGCATCGATTACCGGTTGTGCATTTTTTCCGGTAACACCTGTGACTCCACGCCGCAGCCGGATCGTTATCTGAGTCCCGTCACCCGCAACACCTTCACGAATGCCAGGCTCGAAGCGGCCCGCTGGCGCGGGGAAGAGGTTAGCTGGGCGGTCCAGGCATGTAGCGTCTATACGAATCCGGCGCTGCCCAAGGCGCAGTCGTTTATCCGGCCGCCCTGCGTGTGGTCCGCCAGCCGCCGGCTGGACTGGCAGGCGAAGCGGCTGCCCGCACCACAGAACGCAGGCATGGCGGATATTTCCGTGCCCGATCTCTGGGGCGTGCTGTTTGACTGGAGCGAAGACAACCGGGCGGACGGCTACAACCTGTGTATCGCCCGCCAGCGCAGTGAGCTGGAAAACAATTGTACGAATGGCGATCCAAATCTGCCGGCGAGTTCATCGGTCATCTATGCCGACCGCGTCGGCGATCCACCGGAGCGCATTCTGGGCAGCCCGCATGCGGGCACCGGGAGTTCGGGAGATGTCTTTTTCTGGAAGGTGGGGGCCTGCAACGCGATGTTGCCGGTCGATGTCCGCTGTAGCTACACGGGCATCCTCCAGGGTCGGTGGCCGTGATCAACCGTTCCCTGACCCACGGGACAGGACACTAGCCGGTTGTTGAAAAAGGTCCGTCCATGGCCCTTTCAACGTCGCAACCGAAAAGCGCGGTTTTCGGTCACTAACGAAAATCAAACACTTGTGCGTTCGATTTTCGGGCGGGACGCCCCTGTCTCGCGCTAACAGGCCCTAATGCTTCGGGCGGCTCGCGGCGCTGTCGAGCCAGGTCAGCAGCGGCACCCACTGGTCGACGTCAGCCTGGGCGGCGGACGGCGCCAGTTCGAAGATTCCGAGCCCGGTCTGCGCCGCGCGCACGTAATTCTGGCTTTCGCGCAGGGTCGCGACGAGTGGCACGCCCAGCTTGTGCAGGAACGCATCCAGATCATGGGCAATGACGGTGCGCTCGCGCACCCGGTTGGCGACCAGTGCCATGCGCGTCTTGTCCTTGGAAATCGCTGCGGTCTTGCCCAGTTCCTCGACGTAGCGCACCGCTGCACGCATGTCGATCGGTGAGGGCAGTACCGGCATGATGACCGACTGCGCATGCGCGAGCAGGTTGGCCAGTTCGTGGCCATGGGTGCGCGCGGGCACGTCCATGATCACGTAGTCGCTGTTCGCGGGGATGCGCGGTTTGGCCTGCCAAGCCGCCACACCCCTGATCTCGGGAATCCCGGTATAGTCGCGACGGGCCTCCAGCCAGTCCAGGCACGAGCCCTGCGGATCGTAGTCGGCCAACGTGACGCGCTGGCCCTCGTCCGCGTAATAGGTGGCAAGATTCATGGAGATCGTACTCTTGCCCGAACCGCCCTTCGGGTTCAACACCATGATCGTTCGCATTGTTTTGCTCCTCTGCGCGGCGTCCCGCGGTCGACGCAGCCTCTCACGCAAAGTAGTACATCGCACCGCACCCTTCAAGCGCGCGGGTCGATGCGTGCGTCGCCAGGCGCCCTGTATTGCCGAAATTTCCAGCCGTTTTCGCAGCCCGGACTGCGCGGTATGCGTGATCCCATGAGTCTTCCCGTGGTCGTGGCCGATCAGGAAATCCCAGCGGTTTCCGCTGCCTTCGACGGTGTCGCACGCCTGCGTCTGGCCGACGGGCGGGGCATGGATCGTTCGATGCTGGTCAATGCCGATGCGCTGATCGTGCGCTCGGTCACGCGGGTGGATGCGGCGCTGGTCGCCGGCACCGCGCTCAGGTTCGTCGCGACCGCCACGGCCGGGACCGATCATGTCGATGTCGACGCACTGGCCGATGCGGGCATCGCGTTCGCGAGCGCGCCGGGCGCGAACGCCGCGGCCGCCGCCGAGTACACGCTTGCGGGCCTGGCCGCGCTGGCCGTTCGCGCGGGTCGTCCCCTGGCCGGACTGCGTCTGGGCATCGTCGGCTGTGGACATGTCGGCACTGCACTGGCGCAACGGGCCCGCGCGCTGGGCCTGGTGGTTGCCTGCAACGATCCGCCGCGCGCCGAGCGCGAGGGTCCGAGTGGCTTCGTCACGCTCGATGAGGTCGCCGGCATGGACGCCGTTTGCGTACACACGCCGCTGACGCGCAGCGGTCCGCACGCGACGGCCGGCCTGCTCGGGGCGGACTTCATCGCGGCCCTGAGGCCGGGGACGATCCTGTGCAATGCCGGTCGCGGCGGTGTGCTGGACGAGCCGGCGCTTCGCGCGCGACTGGCGCTTGACGATGATCTGCATGTGCACCTGGACGTCTGGGCCGGTGAACCCCTGATCGATGCAAGCCTCGCCCACAGGGTCGGATTCGCGAGTCCACATGTGGCGGGTTATTCCCAGGAGGGCCGCCTGCGCGGCACCGAGCGCGTGCTCGACGCTTACGCGCGCAATTTCGGGCTGCGGCCGACCTGGCGCATGGCCGATGCCCTGCCGCCGGTACCTGATCCCATCGTGGTCGGCGCGGGCGGCGATGCCGCGATCGCCGCGGTGCTGGGGCAGGTCGCCGGCCTGCGTCGCGACACGCTGGAACTGCGCGCCGGCCTTGGCGGGTCCGAAGCCGAACGCCGGGCGGCGTTCGACGGGCTGCGCCGCAACTATCCTCTGCGGCGCGAATGGTCCGCGCACCGGCTGCTCGCCGATACCGACGATCAGGCAGCGTATCGACGACTGCTCGCCGCCGGATTTGGCACGCCGACCGCGTCATGACGCGCGCGCTGTGGCCACTGGCGGCGCTGTTCACCAGCATCGCCGTGGTGCTGATCGGCAACGGCATCATCGCCCTCGCGCTGCCGCTGCGCTCGGCGGCGCTGGGGCGCGAATCCGGCGTCACCGGCCTGCTGCTCGGCGGCTACTTCGTCGGCTTCATCGTCGGTACGTTTCTGGTACCGCGGCTGGTGCGCGCCGTCGGTCACATCCGCGTGTTCGCGGCGCTGGCCGCGATCGGCTCGACCATGGCGCTGGCGCTGGCGTATTCCGAGACCGCGGTCGGCTGGTGGCTGTTGCGACTCGTGCAGGGCATCGCGCTGGTCGGCCTGTATCTCGTCACCGAGAGCTGGATCAATGCGGTCACGCCGACGGCGCATCGCGGGCGCGTGTTTGGCGCCTACATGATGGTGACGCTGCTGGCGCTGGCCGTCGGGGTGGTCGGCGCGCCGTGGATCGGTGGCGGCGACCCGTCGCTCGCGCTGGTGCTCGCCGCGGCGCTGTTCAGTCTGGGCATTCTGCCGGTCGCGTTGTTGCCGTTCAGCGCGCCGGGCAGCGTGACCGCGCCCCCGGCCGGTTCGCTGGTCCTGGCACGGGTTGCGCCGCTTGCGACCGTGGCGGTCGTCGCCAGCGGCATCGCCAACGGTGCGTTCTGGAGTTACGGCGCGCAGTTCTTTCTCGCGGCCAGTGGCGATGCGCGGGCGACCGGCCTTTTCACCGGGCTGGTGATCGTCGGCGGGGTCGTGCTGCAGTGGCCGTTCGGTTGGTTGTCCGACCGGGTCGGCCGGCGTGGCGTGCTCACGGCGGTCGCCTGGGTCGGCGGGCTGGTTGCGCTGTACATCGGCATCGCCCTGCCGCAGTCGCGCTGGTTGCTCGGCGTCAGCGCGTTCGTCTACGGCGGCATGATGCTGAGCCTCTATTCGCTGGCCGTCGCACATCTGAACGACCAGGTGCCCCGCGAGCGCGCGCTCGACGCCGCGCGGGCGATGCTGCTGGCCTACGGGCTGGGTGCCGCGCTCGGGCCGCTGTTCGTGGTCGGACCGATGCAGCTGTTCGGCGAGCGCATGTTCGCGCTGATCTCGTCCGCGGTACTCGGGGTGGTCGGGGTCTACGGCCTGTGGCGCCGTACGCGGCGCGCGCCGGTCGCACTCGAAGCGCAGGTGCCGTTCGTACCGATGGTGCGGACCTCGCAGGCCGCGCTCGAGCCCTATCCGGAGATCACCGACCGCAGCGGCAACGTGGAGCGGGAAGCGGACAGCCGCCGTTGAGCTATGGCCACTCAGTCACCGGCGGATTCATCGGGCACGCGGTTGCAGCTCCAGCAGCGATCGAATCCACCGGTATTGGTCTCGCCGCAGTGCGGGCAGATCCAGTCCGGTTGCGCGGCGCGTTCCGTGGCCTCGCGGTTGAAGCGTCGCACCAGATTGGTGGCATGGGCGTAGAGGTCGTCGTCGGTGATCAGCACGCGTGGATATTGCAGCGCCGGAAGTTCGCCGACCGCGCCGAGCAGATATTCACCCTGCACGATCGCGTGAACACCGTGTTCGGCGAGATGATCCACCAGCAGGCGCGCCTCGATCGGGTTGGCGGCCTCGTAGACGAGCTTCATCCTGCGGACGGATCTTCGGCCAGCCAGTCGCGCGGTCTGAGGAACACTTCATAGAGTCGCGCCTCTGGCGTGCCGGCTTCGGGGTGCCAGTCGTAACGCCACTCGACCTGTGGCGGCAGCGACATCAGGATCGATTCCGTGCGCCCGCCGGATTGCAGCCCGAACAGCGTGCCGCGGTCGTACACCAGGTTGAATTCCACGTAGCGGCCGCGCCGGTAGCGCTGGAACGATCGTTCCCGCTCGCCGTAGGCGGCATCGCGTCGCCGCTCGACGATGGGCGCGTAGGCCGGCAGGTAGTGATCACCGACGCTACGAAGGAACGCGAAGCTGCGCTCGAAACCCCATTCGTTCAGATCGTCGAAGAACAGGCCACCGACGCCACGAGGCTCCCCGCGGTGCTTCAGGAAAAAATACTCGTCGCACCAGCGCTTGAAGCGCGCATGCACGTCGGCGCCGAACGGCTCGCAGGCCGTCCGTGCGGTGCGATGCCAGTGCACGGCGTCGTCCTCGAAGCCGTAGTAGGGCGTCAGATCGAAACCGCCGCCGACCCACCAGACCGGCTCCGCGCCGGGCTTTTCGGCGACGAACAGGCGCACGTTCGCGTGGCTGGTCGGCACGTACGGATTGCGCGGGTGGATCACCAGCGAAACGCCCATTGCCTCGAAGCTGCGACCCGCGAGTTCCGGCCGCGCGGCCGTTGCCGACGGTGGCAGTCCCGGGCCGTGCACATGCGAGAAGTTGATGCCGGCCTTCTCGTACAGGCTGCCGTCCTCGAGCACGCGGGTGCGTCCGCCGCCGCCGTCCGGGCGGTCCCAGGCGTCTTCGCGGAACATCGAGTCCTCGCCGCAGGCAAGTAGCCCCGCGCAGATTCGATCCTGCAGATCCAGCAGGTAGGAACGGACGGCGGATACGTCAGGACGGTCGCTCATCGGCGGTGGACTCCTCGGTTGGTCAGCGCAGGCGGGCGCCGGTCAGTGCGTCGTAGATGCGACTCGGCTCGCGGTTGCCGCCGAGTGCGCCGGGCAGGATGTAGTCGAGCCGCCCGCCGAAGTAGCGCCGCAACGCCAGCGGCGTTCGGGCCGGCGCGCGGCCGCTGGGATTTGCGCTGGTCGAGACGATCGCGCCACCGAAGGCCGCGGTCAAGGCGGCGACGGCCGGATGTGCGCTGTGGCGCACGGCAATGCCCGCGTTTGTGCCGCGCAGCCACTCGGGCACGCCTGCCGCCGCGGGCACGATCCAGGTCACCGGGCCGGGCCAGCTCGCGTCGATCGCCTCGCGTGCGGCATCCAATAGCGGGGCCATGAAGGGGGCCAGCGCCGCGCGTGTGCCGGCAGCGAGGATGAATCCCCGTGCCGGGTCTCGCCCCTTGACCGCGAGCAGGCGGTCGACCGCATCCGGGTTCAGCGGATCGCAGCTCAGGCCCCAAACCGCCTCGGTCGGGCAGGCGATGACCCCGCCCGCGGCCAGCGCCCGGGCGGCCAGCCGCAGGTGTAGCGGTTCAGGCCCCGCCGTTCGGGAGGCTGTCATTCTTGGCCAGTACGGCCGCGGCCTTCTTTTCGCGATCGGCGCGAATGCGCTGGTCGATGGCGGGATCGGCGATCGCGAGCATCTGCGCGGCGAGGTAGCCCGCGTTCGTGGCGCCGGCCTTGCCGATCGCCACGCAGGCGACGGGAATGCCGCCGGGCATCTGCACGGTCGAGAGCAGGGAATCGAAGCCGCCGAGCGATCCGGCCGCCAGCGGCACGCCGATGACCGGCTTGGTGGTCAGGCCGGCGACCGTGCCGGCGAGATGCGCCGCCAACCCGGCGGCGGCGATGAATACGGCACAGCCGCGCTTTTCCGCGCCGTGCACATACTCATGGGTCGCCGCCGGCGTGCGATGCGCGGAGGTCACGCGCACCTCCCAGGGAATCTCCAGCGCGCTCAGCGTATCGAGCGTGGCCTGCATGACGGGCAGATCGGAATCCGAGCCCATGAGGACGGCAACGAATGGTTTGGTCATGAATCGGGCTCCTTCAGCTGGAAGCGGGCGGGTCGCCGTCGTACGGCTCGGTGTGGGCACAGTTCTTCTGCGGGCAGACCTTCTGTGCGCCGTAACGCTTGGTGGTCTTGATGGTCATGATCGGCCAGCGGCATTTCGGGCAGAGCTCGGCCAGCGGCGGGTTCCAGACCGCGTAGTCGCAGCTCGGATAGGTCGAACACGAATAGAACACCTTGCCGCGCCGCGACTTGCGCTTGAGCAGCGTGCCGGCGTGGCACTGCGGGCAGCGCACGCCCGTATCTTCGGGCTTGTCCAGGGGTTCGATGAAGCGGCAGTCGGGATAGCCGCTGCAACCGATGAACTTGCCATAGCGGCCGTTCTTGACCAGCAGTTGCGAACCGCATTGTGGACAGCTGCGGCCCTCGACGACCTCGGCCTCGGGGGCCGGCGCGTCGGCGCGGGCTTCGAGGTCACGGGTGTAATCGCATTCCGGATAGCCCGTGCAGCCGATGAAGCGGCCGTGACGACCGAGTCGGATCGCCAGCTTCTTGCCGCACTTCGGGCAGTCCTCGTCGGTCTGTTCCTGGGTGACGTCGCTGCGCCGGACGTTCTGCTCGGTGTCGTCGACCTTGTCCTTGAACGGCCGCCAGAACGATTCCAGCAGCGGAATCCAGTCCTTTTCGCCGCGCGAGACGGCATCGAGTTCGTCCTCAAGGCGCGCGGTGAAGTCGTAGTCGACATACTGGGTGAAGTACAGCGTCAGGAAGCGGTTGACCACGCGGCCGACGTCGGTCGGCACGAAGCGCTTCTTGTCGAGCTGGACATACTCGCGCTGCTCCAGCGTCGAGATGATCGACGCATAGGTCGATGGGCGACCGATGCCGAATTCCTCGAGCGCCTTGACCAGCGACGCTTCCGAGTAACGCGGCGGCGGCTCGGTGAAATGCTGGTCGGCGCGCAGGGTCTCGAGCCGGATGCGCTCGCCCTCGGCCAGCGGCGGCAGGGTGCGCTCGTCCTCGTCGCCGGATTTGGCGTCGTCGACGCCCTCCAGATACACCTGCATGAAACCCGGGTCGGCCACTGTCGAGCCGTTCGCGCGCAGCCGGTGGCCGTCCCCGGCGTCGAGGTCGACGGCGACCTGGTCGATCGTCGCATGCAGCATCTGACTGGCAACGGCGCGCTTCCAGATCAGTTCGTAGAGCCGCTGCTGATCGCGACTGAGGTGGGCCTTGAGCGAATCGGGCAGGCGTTCGAACGACGTTGGCCGCACGGCCTCGTGGGCCTCCTGGGCGTTCTTCGCCTTGGTCTTGTAGACGCGCGGCGCCTCGGGCAGCGCCGCGGCGCCGTAACGCGTCGCGATGAGTTCGCGAACCTGGGCCACGGCCTCGGCCGCGAGCTGCACGGAGTCCGTACGCATGTAGGTGATCAGACCGACCGCGCCGTCGCCGGTGTCCACGCCTTCATAGAGCTGCTGGGCGACGCGCATGGTGCGCTGGGCCGTGAAACCGAGCTTGCGCGCCGCCTCCTGTTGCAGCGTGGAGGTCGTGAACGGCGCCGCCGGATTGCGCCGACGCTGCTTGCGCTCGACCGCCGCGACCGTGAGCTCGCCCTTGGCGGCGCGCTCGATCGCCTCGCGCGCCGCGTGCGCGCCGGTGCCTTCGGTCAAGGTGAACTGCTCGACCTTTTCGCCGGCCAGGTGTGTGAGTCTGGCCGTGAAGCGCTGCTGGTCCTTCGCGCAGTCGGCCTCGATCGTCCAGTATTCGCGCGCGACGAACGCCTCGATTTCCAGCTCGCGCTCGACGATCAGGCGCAGCGCCGGACTCTGTACGCGTCCGGCCGACAGCCCGCGGCGAACCTTGCGCCAGAGCAGCGGCGAGAGATTGAAGCCGACCAGATAGTCGAGCGCACGCCGCGCCTGCTGCGCATTGACCAGATCGCGCGAAAGCTCGCGCGGATGTGCGATGGCGTCCTGCACCGCGCGCTTGGTGATTTCGTTGAACGCCACGCGATGCACCGGCCGGTCGCCAAGCTGTTTGCGATGGTTCAGATGCTCGACGATGTGCCAGGAAATGGCCTCGCCCTCGCGATCCGGGTCGGTCGCGAGATACAGGGCGTCGGCCTTTTTCAGCGCCTTGGCGATCGCCTGCATGTGTTTCTCGTTGCGCTCGATCAGTTCGTAGCGCATCGAGTAGCCGTTGTTCGGGTCGACCGCGCCCTCCTTGGGGACGAGATCGCGCACGTGACCATAGGAGGCCAGCACCTCGAAGTCCTTGCCCAGGTACTTCTTGATGGTCTTGGCCTTGGCCGGAGATTCGACGACGACGAGGTTCATGGGCGATGCAGGATAGGGCGCCGGGCGGCTACGTCAAGCCGGAAGGTTGCGTGGCAATGGTCGCCGTGCGCCGACGGCGGCCGGCGAACTGCGGTGTGCGGCGTCGGGAATCAGCCCGCGCGCAGGCGCTGGTAACGGCCGCCGGGCGCGGATGATACCCGACCGTCAAGTTCCAGAACCAGAAGCATCGAGGAGACCTCCGCGGCACGCATCCCGGTGCGTTCGCACAGCTGGTCCATGCTGACCGGGTCAAAACCCATGGCTTCGAGCAGGCGCTGGTGATCGGCGTCCGGGGTGAATTCAGCGCCACCGCGGGGTGTCGCGGCGGCGGGCCTGCGCGCGGCGCCGACGGCCGCGAGCGGGCCGAGTTCCTCGATGATTTCCTGCGCCGTCTCGATGAGTTTCGCGCCCTCGCGAATGAGCTGGTGGCAGCCGCGGGCCTGCGGGTTGTGAATCGAACCGGGAATCGCGAACACCTCGCGACCCTGTTCGGCGGCGAGCCGCGCGGTGATCAGCGAGCCGCTGCGCGGTGCTGCCTCGACGACCAGCACGCCCAGCGACAGGCCGCTGATGATGCGGTTGCGCCGCGGAAAGTGTCCGGCGCGCGCCGGCGTGCCGGGCGCAAATTCGCTGACGGTGGCGCCCGCCGACGTGATGGCCGACTGGAGCTGCGCGTGCGCGGCTGGATAGATCACGTCCGTGCCGCAGCCGAGTACGGCCAGTGTCGGCGCGCCCGCATCGAGTGCGCCGCGATGCGCTGCCGCGTCGATGCCGTGGGCCATGCCGGAGGTGATCACCAAACCCAGTCCGGCGAGATAACGCGCGAAGGCGCGCGCGTTGTCGAGTCCGCCTGCGGTCGCGCTGCGCGAGCCGACGATGGCGAGCTGGGGCGCGGCGAGAAGACCCGGGTCGCCGGTCACGAACAGTCCGGCCGGCGGGTCGTCGATGGCCTCGAGCAGGACCGGCCAGGCCGCGTCGCCCGGCAGGATCAGGTGGTTCGCCGGCGCGTCCAGCCAGCGCAGGTCGGTGTCGAGCCGAGCATGGTCCGGCGCCGCCAGCCAGTCGCGGGCGGGTTCGGGAAAGCCGAGCTCACGCCACGCGGCCGGTCCCGCGGCGAGCACCGCGGGCGCGTCGCCGGCCCTTGCGAGGGCCTCGCGCAGGCGCGTGGAGCCGATGCCGGGTGCCCGGTGCAGCGCCAGCCATGCGCGACGTGCCTCCATGCCGGCGCGGCTGTCAGCGGTCGGGCGTGCGGACGATGTCGTCGAGATGGATCGCGCGAATCGCCGACATCACCAGCCCGTAGCTCACGCGCGGAAAGGTGCGGAAGATCAGCACGGTTCCTGCGGGTTCATCGGGCAGCCGAACCGTGTCCTTGGGATCGGGGCTGACCGGGTCCTTGATGGTCTCGCCGGCCTGCTCGACCAGCAGCACGTGGCCGGGTTCGAGGCCGTCCCAGCCGCCGCGATCGATGGTCACGATCCGCAGCGATCCGATCTGGTTGACGCCGTCGAGCACCCGGATGATGTGGCCACGAACGTTGTGGTTCGGTGCGTGCGGCATGAAGTTTGTGCGCAGTTCGGCGTCCGGTGTGGGCAGCAGGCGGTCACCGACGAGGGCCTCGCGCGTGGTGCTGGTCAGGGTCAGGGTTGCCGGATCGCCGTCGCGCACGCGCCGGGCGTCGCCGACAAAGATGGCCTCGTGCCCGAGCAGTTCCTTCGTTTCGGAATCCAGCAGCGGTTTGCCGGGTCGGTAAACCTGGTGATCGAGGCCCGGACGCAGATTACGCGCGTAGACGTTCTGGCCGGTGCCGCCGGCGATATGTTCGTCCGCAAACGCGACGATATAGGGCGCCGCCTCGAGTTCGCCCTCGTCGACGACCAGCGGTTCGGTCAGGAACGGTGCGATATGTTCGATCGGGATGGTCGGGATGGCCTGGTCAATCGGCGAGCGCCGCACGCCCGGCGACAATCGCACGGTGCGCTTGCCGCTGCGTGTCAGCAGCGGCCGGCCGTCGGCGTAGGTCATGACCAGTTCGTCGCCCGGATAGATCAGGTGCGGGTTGTCGACCTGCGGGTTGACCTGCCAGATCTCGGGCCATTCCCAGGGCTTGTTCAGGAATCGCGCGGCGATGTCCCAGAGCGTGTCGCCGCGCTGGACGATGTAGCGGTCGGGATGCGCCGGATTCAGGTCGGCGGCGGTTGCGCCGAGCGCGAGCAGCGCGGCGCCGGCCAGCGCGATCAGGGGTTTGGCGTTGAGCATGATGGCAGTTATCCTTATATAGCTCCGGAGTCTAACCGGCTGCGATATGGATTGGTGCCAACGCGTTCACAGATTCCGGCACCGCAATCATGATGTTAGCGCAATCTTCTAGAATTGTCCGCAGCCTTTGAGGTGATTTAGGTGGCTTTGCTGAACATTCTGCATTTTCCCGACCCCAGGCTTCGGAACAAGGCGCAGCCCGTGAACGAGGTCGACGACGGCGTGCGCCGGCTGGTCGACGACATGTTCGAGACCATGTATGCCGCGCCGGGAATCGGGCTGGCCGCGATCCAGGTCAACGTCGGCAAGCGCGTGGTCGTCATCGACATCTCCGAGGAGCGCGACGAACCCCGGGCGTTCATCAACCCGGAAATCATCGAGCGCAGCGGGCAGTTCCAGATGGACGAGGGCTGTCTGTCGGTGCCGGGCTTTTTCGAGACCGTCACCCGTGCCAACAACGTGCGCGTGCGCGCACTCGACCGCGACGGCAAGCCGTTCGAACTGGAGGCCGAGGGCTTGCTCGCGGTGTGCATCCAGCACGAGATCGACCACCTCGACGGAAAGCTGTTCGTGGATTATCTGTCCACGCTCAAGCGTGACCGCATCCGCAAGAAACTGCTGAAGGCCGAGCGCGAGGGCACGGTCGAGGACACCCCGACGCGCAGCGTGGCCATCTGACGCGCAGCGCCCTGCGCACCTCGGAACAAAGCGAGCACGATCCCATGACTGCGGCCGCCCTGCGGGTGGTGTTTGCCGGCACGCCTGAATTTGCCGCGGTGCTGCTCGCGACGCTGCTCGAAAGCCGGCACGAAGTCGTCGCGGTGTACACCCAGCCGGATCGACCGTCCGGGCGCGGCCAAAAGCTGTCGCCTGGCCCGGTCAAGCAACTCGCACTGGCAGGGGGGGTTCCGGTCGCGCAGCCGCGAACGCTGCGTGACGCCGACTCCGCCGGCCAGCTGCGCGCCCTGCAGGCGGATGTCATGGTCGTGGCGGCCTATGGGCTGATCCTGCCCCAGGCGATCCTGGAGGTTCCACGCCTGGGTTGCGTGAACGTGCACGCCTCCCTGTTGCCGCGCTGGCGCGGCGCTGCGCCGATCCAGCGCGCGATCCTCGCCGGCGACCCGGAGACCGGCATCACCATCATGCAGATGGACGCCGGCCTGGACACCGGCGCGATGCTCTCGCGCTGGCCCGAGCCGATTCGCGCCAACGACACCGCGCAGACCCTGCACGACCGGCTCGCCGCGCTCGGCGCCCGCGCGCTCGTTGCGGCGCTGGACGAACTCGCGGTTGGAACCGCCCGTGCGGTCGCACAGGACTCTACGCAGGCGACCTATGCCGCGAAGCTCGACAAGGCCGAGGCGGCGCTGGACTGGGCACTGCCGGCGGAGGTGCTGGCCCGGCGCGTGCGCGCGTTCAACCCCTGGCCGGTGGCGCACACGCGTTATCAGGGCGAGGTCCTGCGCGTCTGGCAGGCGCATGCCGTGCACGGCTCGGCGGCCCCCGGGGCATACGCAGGTCGGTCTGAAGGCGGCGTTGCCGTGGGTAGCGGGGCCGGGCTGCTGGTGCTCGACGAGATCCAGCTGCCGGGGCGCAGACGCGTGGCGGCGGCCGACTTTGCCAATGCGGCCGATCTCGCGGACGCGCGCTTCGGTGACTGACGCCGACGGCGCACAGCCACGCGCGGTCGCGGCCGGCGCGCTCGCCGCCGTGCTCGGAGCGGGGCGCTCGCTGGACGCGGCGTTTGCCGATTTGGCTGGTGCCGCCTCTCCGCTGGCGCGGGAACTGGCCTACGGCGTGTGCCGGTTCGCGCCGCGCCTTGGGGTGCTGGCGCGCGGCCTGTTCGAACGGCCGATGAAGCCGCGCGATCGTGATATCGACGCGCTGCTGTGGATCGGCATCTACCAGCTCGAGTACCTGCGGGTTCCGGCGCATGCGGCCGTGCATGCGACCGTCGCGGCGGCGCGTACGCTCGGCAAACCCTGGGCCGTGGGGTTGCTGAACGCCGTGCTGCGCCGCTACCAGCGTGAACGCGAGGCACGGCTGGCGGCGGCGGACGCCGATCCGGCCGCGCGTGCCGCCCATCCGCGCTGGCTGCTGGAACAGATCGGGCGCGTGTGGCCGGACGATGTCCGGACCATCGTCGAGGCCGGCAATGCGCGCCCGCCGATGTGGCTGCGGGTGACCCGGGCACGCACCACGCGTGCGGATTTCCAGTCGCGGCTCACGGGTGCCGGGATCGGGTGCGTTGCGGGGCCGGAGGGGACTGATGCCTTGAGGCTGGATCAGCCGGTCGACGTCGCCGCCCTGCCGGGTTTTGCCGACGGTCTGGTATCGATCCAGGACCTCGCCGCGCAGCGCGCCGCGCCGTTGCTCGGCGCGCAACGGGGCCAGCGGGTGCTGGACGCCTGCGCCGCGCCGGGCGGCAAGACCGCTCACCTGCTGGAACTCGCCGACGGGGATCTGGAGCTGGTCGCAATCGACCGCGACGCGGCCCGGCTTGATGCCGTGCGCTCGGGGTTGGCGCGGCTTGGCCTGCGTGCCGATTGCGTCGCGGCGGACGCCGCAGCGGCGGATACGTGGTGGGACGGCCGGCCGTTCGACCGCATCCTGCTCGATGCGCCGTGTTCGGCAACTGGCGTCATCCGTCGGCACCCCGACATCAAGCTGTTGCGCAGGCCCGCCGATATCGCGCCGCTGGCCGCGCGCCAGCGCCAACTCCTTGATGCGCTGTGGCCGACTCTCGCTCCCGGCGGGCTGCTTCTGTATGCGACCTGCTCGATCCTGCCCGCGGAAAACGCCGAGGTCGTGGCGGGGTTTCTCGCCCATCACGCCGACGCGCGGTCCGGGTCGATCGACGTGCCATGGGGGCGCGTCGCCGGTGCAGGCCGGCAGCTGCTGCCTGGCGACCCCGACGACTGCGACGGATTTTTCTTCGCGCAGATCCGAAAAGCCATGATCTAGCCAGCCTGTTGCCAATTCGCAACAGGCGCGTAATCTATCAGCCGTGAACCGAGCCTTGTCGTCGTTGGCAACCCCGCGCGGGCGCTGGATGATTGCGCTGGCCTGCGTGCTGCTGGCCGCTGGTCTGGCCCGCGCCGAGGGCGGCACGATCGAGCTGGTGAACCCGGTCGTCGAACGGGCCGACGACGATCGCTGGCGATTGAGTGCCGCATTCGACATCCGTCTCGGTGAGGTCGTGCGCGAGGCGCTTCTGAGCGGCGTCGCGCTGACCTTTGATTTCGTCGTCGAGTTGCGACACACCGATGGCTGGCCATGGCGCCGCAGCGTCACCGAACTTCGGCAGCGTCGCGAACTGGTGTATCTCGCGCTGGCCTCGGCGTTCCGCGTGGAGCGACTCGACAGCGGCGCGGTCACCGAATACACGAACATGAGTGCTGCGCTCGCGGATATCGGCCGGCTGGAAGCGCTGCCGGTCATCGCCGCCAGCGAACTCGAGGCCGGCAAGGACCATGTCATCCGGCTCGACGCGAGTCTGGACATCGAGGCGCTGCCGGTGCCGCTGCGCCCGCGGGCGTATTTGTCGACGGATTGGTATCTGTCCAGCCCGGAATACGAAATCCCGCTGCCGTGATGATGCGCGCGAACCTGAAGCTGCTGCCGGTGCTGCTGCTCTTCGCGGGGCTCCTGTATGTGCTGCACCTGATCGCGGCGGCGACGCAGAACGCGCAGGGCACCGGGCATCTGTATTCGTGGCTGATCCTGCTCGACAGTATCGGCCTGGTCGTGTTGCTGGCGCTGATCCTGCGGCACTTCGTGCAGATCGTTCAGCAGCACCGTGCACGGGCGCCGGGTGCGCGCATCACCCTTCGCCTGGTTGTGCTGTTCGTGCTGCTCGCGCTGGCGCCGGTCAGCGTCGTGTTCTTCTTTTCCATGCAGTTCCTGCACCGCGGCATTGATGCATGGTTCGACGTGGAGATCGACAGCGCGATGGACGACGGCCTGCGTCTGTCGCAACTGTCGCTGGACCTCTATACACGTGAACTCGTCAAGACCACCGAGAACGTCTGGCGTGAGCTGTTCGAAACCCCGCCGGCGGCACGTGCCAGCGCGCTGAATGATCTGCGCGCCTCGAACGGCGCAGAGGAACTTACGCTGATCGGCCCGCGCGGGGAGATCGTGGCGACCAGCAACGCGGACTCGACAGTGTTGATTCCGACCCCGGTCAGCGAGGAAGCCCGCATGCAGGTCCGCCAGGGGCGCTCGCATGTTGCGCTCAGTTCCGCGCGCAGCGAACGCTGGCGGGTGGCCGTGGCCACGGGCGGGACCTCCGAAGGCAATGTGCTGCTGCACGCGATGTTCCCGATGCCCGAGCGCATCCAGGACCTCGCCGATCGCGTGCAGATCGCCTATGCGAAGTACAAGAAGCTGGCGTTTCTGCGTGATTCGCTGAAGTTCAGCTTCACGCTTGCACTGGTTCTGGTGCTGGCGTTTGCGGTGTTTTCCGCGGTGTGGGCCGCCCTGTATGGCGCGCGGCGCCTGGTCGAACCGCTGCGCCAGCTCGCCGATGGCACGCGCGCGGTCGCCGACGGCGATTTCACCCGCAAGCTGCCCGAGTCGCGCAACGATGAACTCGGCTTTCTGGTGCGCTCGTTCAATGCCATGACCGAGCGGCTGAACGCGGCCCGTGAGGCCGAGCGGCGCAGCCAGCGGCAGGTCGAGGAACAGTCCGCCTACCTGCAGGCGGTGCTCGGTCAGCTCTCCTCCGGGGTCGTCACCCTGGACCCGGACGGCAGCATGCGCACGATCAACAGCGCCGCCGACGTTATTCTGGCCGAGCGTCTCAGCGACCTGCACGGCGAGACGCTGGAACGCCTGAAGGGCGTGTTGCCGCGACTCGCGCCGTGGGCCGATGCGATCGTGCGTGGCGTGCAGGCCAACGCCGACTGGCGCTGCGAGGTGCAGTTGTTCTCGCCGGCCGGCCGGCAGATTCTGCTGTGTCGCGGTGCGCCGCTCGGCGGCGTGGATGCGGCGGGCCATGTGGTGGTTTTCGACGACGTGACTGCGCTTGTGCAGGCCCAGCGCGACGCGGCCTGGGGCGAGGCCGCGCGGCGGCTTGCACACGAGATCAAGAACCCGCTGACGCCGATCCAGCTGTCGGCCGAGCGCTTGGAGCGGCGCCTGAACGACCAGCTCGACCCCGCGACCGGTGAATTCGTGCGTGGCGCCACGCACACCATCGTCCAGCAGGTCGAGGCGATGAAGGCCATGGTCAACGAGTTCGCCGACTACGCGCGGCCGACGCGCCGCGACCTCGAGCCGGTCAACCTGAACTCGCTGGTGCGCGATGTCGTGGCGCTGTATTCGGCCGATACCGATCACTCCGCGCTGTCGGTCGAACTGGATACGCGGGTGCCGATGATAAGATGCGACTCCGTGCGCATTCGCCAGGTCCTGCACAACGTGTTGAAGAACGCCCAGGAGGCCACCGGCGGACGGCGCGACGCGTCTGTCCGGGTCGCCACCGAGTGCAGCGGCGAGCCGCGCTGCAGCTATGTGGAAGTTTCCGTCACCGACAATGGCCCCGGTTTCGACCAGGCCATCCATGCGACGCTGTTTGAACCCTACGTCACCACGAAAACCAAGGGCACCGGGCTCGGCATGGCCATCGTGAAAAAGATCATTGAGGAACATGGTGGCAGTGTTCTGGCCGAAAACCTCGACGGCGGCGGCGCGCGCGTGACCATGCGTCTGCCGGTGGCAACCGAGCCGGTCGCGAGCGCAACCGTGGAGATGACGCGATGACCGCCACGGTCCTGGTCGTCGACGACGAACACGATATTCGCGAGACGGTTCGCGGCATCCTCGAGGACGAGGGTCACAGCGTCTACACCGCCGAGGACACCGCGAGCGCGCGGCGGCTGCGGCATGAACACGTGCCGGACCTCGTCCTGCTCGACATCTGGATGCCCGGCGAGGACGGCATCACGCTGCTCAAAGAGTGGGCCGCCGACGGGCGTCTGCCGTGCCCGATCGTGATGATGTCCGGCCACGGCACCGTGGAGACCGCGGTCGAGGCGACGCGGCTCGGCGCATTCGATTTTCTGGAAAAGCCGCTGACCATGAAGCGGCTGCTGATGACCGTGGAGCGTGCCCTTGAGGCCGGTGCCGCGGGTGCGGAGTTCGCCGCCTCACGCCGCGGCGGGCAGGCCGTGCTCGAACCGGCGGGCAGGAGTGCGACCATCCAGCGGCTGCGCGAGCAGATGCGGCGCATTGCCCAGCACGACACACCGGTCCTGCTCTACGGCGAAGCCGGCGCGGGCAAGCAGACCTTCGCCCGCTATCTGCACCTGCATTCGGCGCGTCGCGAACAACCGTTCGTGGATTTTTCCGTCAACGCATCCGGGCAGGGCGTGGAAGAGGAGCTGTTCGGCTCCGGTCGCCGCGCCGGCAAGCTGGAGCAGGCCGGTGGCGGTGTGCTGTATCTGGCTGACATCGGCGAACTGTCGCTGGCGGTTCAGGCGCGGCTCAATGCCGCGATCGACGAGGGCTCGTTTACGCGCACCGGCGGTGGCGAACCGCTGGCGCTGAACATGCGCATCGTTGCGGCGACCCGGCTGGTGCTCGAGCAGGAGGTCGAGCAGGGCCGCTTCATGGAAGACCTGTATTACGCGCTGAATGTGGTGCCAGTCGAGATTCCGCCGCTGCGCGCGCATCGCGAGGACGTGCCCGATCTCCTGCAGTTCTATGTCGACTGGTTTGTCGAGCACGACGATCTGCCGTACCGGCGGTTTGGCGTGGCCGCGCAGAATCATCTGCGCAATCATCACTGGCCGGGCAACGTGCTGGAGCTTCGCAACCTGGTCCAGCGGCTGCTGATTCTAGCCGCAGGCGAGGAGATCTCCGTGGACGAGGTTCGCACCGCGGTCGGTGATGCGCCACCGGACGTGCCGGCGCACGAGCAGAGCGTGTCGATCTCGATGGATCTGCCGCTGCGCGATGCGCGCGAGCAGTTCGAGCGCGCCTACCTCGAGTATCAGCTCGAAAAGAACGCCGGCAGCGTCGCGAAGATGGCCGCCGCCGTTGGCATGGAACGCACCCACCTGTACCGCAAGCTGCGCAGCCTCGGCATCGCCATCAAGTAACGGCGCCGCGTCTCGACCATGAAAATCATCATCCTCGGGGCCGGTCAGGTCGGCTCGTCGGTCGCCAACATCCTGGCCGGTGAGGCGAACGACATCACGGTCATCGATCAGGGCGAGCGCGTGTTGCAGGAGCTGCGCGACCGTCTGGACATCTCGACGGTCTGTGGTCATGCGAGCTATCCGGAGATTCTGCGCCGCGCGGGCGCTGACGATGCCGACATGATCATCGCCGTGACCAACTCCGACGAGGTCAACATGGTCGCCTGCCAGGTGGCCTACACGCTGTTCCACACGCCGACCAAGATTGCCCGCGTGCGCGCGATCGAGTACCTGTCCGAGCAGTCACTGTTCGCGCAGAATGCGCTGCCGATCGACGTGATGATCAGCCCCGAGGAGATCGTCACCGATCACATCCGCAACCTGATCGACCACCCCGGCGCGCTGCAGGTGCTCGACTTCGCCGACGGTCGCGCGCAGCTGGTGGCCGTGCGGGCGTACTACGGCGGTCCGCTGGTCGGTCATGAACTGCGCGCGTTGCGCGACCATCTGCCGGCGACCGAATCGCGCGTCGCGGCCATCTACCGGCGCGGCCAGGCGATCCTGCCCGACGGCCACACCGTGATCGAGCCCGACGACGAGGTGTTCTTCATCGCCGCGCGCAAGGACATCAACGCGGTCATGGCCGAGTTGCGGCGCAAGGAGAAATCTGTAAAGCGCGTGATCATCGCCGGCGGCGGCAACATCGGCAAACGTCTGGCCGAGATGCTCCAGTCGCGCTATCAGGTCAAGATCATCGAGCGCAGCCCCGAGCGGGCCGAACTCATCGCGCCGCTTCTTGAACGAACCATGGTC
The DNA here is from genome assembly GCA_020445605.1 of Chromatiales bacterium. Classification (NCBI taxonomy): domain Bacteria; kingdom Pseudomonadati; phylum Pseudomonadota; class Gammaproteobacteria; order Chromatiales; species Chromatiales bacterium. The sequence continues at coordinate 48,898 of JAGRGH010000055.1, read as the reverse complement.
CTGCGCGGCGATGCCGCCGACGGCGATCTGCTGCTCGAGGAAAACATCGACCAGACCGACGTGTTCTGCGCGGTCACCAACGACGATCAGGTCAACATCCTCTCGTCGATGCTGGCGAAACGTCTCGGTGTGCGCAAGGTCATGGCGCTGATCAACCGGCCGGCCTTTGTCGACCTGGTGCAGAGCGGCGCGGTGGATATCGCGGTCTCGCCGCAGCAGGCGACCATCGGCAGCCTGCTCACGCATGTGCGCCGCGGCGATGTGGTGCGTGTGCACTCGTTGCGCCGCGGTGTCGCCGAGGCCATCGAGGCAATTGCGCACGGCGACTACGGCAGTTCCAAGGTCGTCGGCCGGCGGGTGGAGGAACTGCGGCTGCCCAAGCTCACGACCGTGGGCGCGATCGTGCGCGGCGAGGAGGTGCTGATGCCGCATCACGATCTGGTGATCGAATCCGGTGATCACGTGATCCTGTTCCTGGTCGACAAGCGCCGCATCGGCGAGGTCGAACGCTTGTTCCAGGTCGGCGTGAATTTCATATAGGCGTCGGGCGTTCGTGCATGATTTTGCCCAGCGTTCCGGTCTGATGAGGTGTGACGGTCGCGCGCGCGCGCGCAGCGGTCACTGAGCAGATTCCGGATGCGTTATCTAGCCATCCAGCGTGTTCTTGGTCTGCTGCTGATGTTGTTCAGCAGTTCGCTGCTGCCGCCACTGGCCGTGTCGTTCTGGTATGGCGACCACACGGAAACATCGTTTCTGAGCGCCTTCGCGCTGGTGCTTGGACTCGGTGTCGCGATCTGGTTGCCGGTCGCGCGTGTGGAACGCGAACTGCGCGGCCGCGACGGCTTTGTGATCGTGGTGATGTTCTGGGTCGTGCTGGGCGGCATCGGTGCGGTGCCACTGATGCTGTCCGAGAATCCGCAGGTATCGGTCACCGACGCACTGTTTGAATCGATCTCGGCACTGACCACGACCGGCGCAACGGTGCTGGTCGGCCTCGACGAAATGCCGAGATCGATCTTGTTTTATCGGCAGGAGCTGCAGTGGCTCGGCGGAATCGGGATCATCGTACTCGCGGTCGCCGTATTGCCGATCCTCGGCGTCGGTGGCATGCAGCTGTACAAGGCCGAGGCGCCGGGGCCGGTCAAGGACAGCAAGCTCACACCGCGCATCACCGAGACGGCGAAGGCGCTGTGGTATCTGTATCTCGGGCTCACGGTGGCCTGCGCGGTTGCCTACTGGCTCGCCGGCATGACGCTGTTCGATGCCGTCGGGCATGCGTTTTCGACGGTCGCGATCGGCGGCTTTTCGACCCACGACGCCAGCATGGGCTACTTCGACAGCCGCCTGATCGACAGCGTCGCGATCGTATTCATGCTGCTCGCCGGGGCGAACTTTGCGCTGCATTTCACCGCGTGGCGCGGACTCACCCTGCGTCCGTATCTGGGCGACCCGGAGTTCCGGCTCTACATCGGCCTGTTTGCCACGGTCGCTGCCATCACCAGCGTCATGCTGTATGTCACCTCGACGTTCATCACCTGGGACGACGCGATTATCCAGGGCGTATTCCAGGCGGTGTCGATCGGCACGACCACGGGCTTCACGACGGCCGACTATCACCTGTGGCCGGGCTTCATCACGATCCTGCTGCTGATGACGAGTTTCATCGGCGGCTGTGCGGGCTCGACCGGCGGTGGCATCAAGGTCGTGCGGTTCCTGCTGCTGATCCGTCAGGGCGCGCGCGAGATCACGCGTCTGATCCATCCGAATGCGCAGGTGCCGGTGCGCCTGGGTGGCGTGACGATCTCGCAGCGCACCGTGGATGCCGTGTGGGGGTTCTTCGCGCTGTATGTCGCGAGCTTCTCGGTGATGTACCTGCTGCTCGCGCTCACGGGGCTGGACCTCATGACCTCGTTCTCGGCCGTGGCCGCCTGTCTGAACAACCTGGGTCCCGGGCTCGGACTTGTCGGCTCGAACTACCAGGTCCTGCCCGACGCGGCGAAGTGGGTGCTGTGTTTTGCGATGCTGCTCGGGCGACTGGAGATCTTCACCCTGCTGGTGCTGTTCACCCCGGCCTTCTGGCGGCCGTGACCCCCGATTCACGCATCGCCGCCTTCGAGCGCATGCTCGCCGGTGGCCGCGATGGTGCGTTGCTGCGCTTCGGGCTGGGCAGCGCGTACCTCGACCGGGACGAAACCGAACGTGCGCGCGAACATCTGGCGGTCGCCGTCGAGCTAGACCCCGGTTATTCGGCGGCCTGGAAGCTGCTCGGTCGGGCTGCATTGGCGGCCGGCGATCGCGACGCCGCAATCGCTGCCTGGCAGCGCGGAATCGAGGTTGCCGGCAGGCGCGGGGATCAGCAGGCAGAGAAGGAGATGCGGGTATTCCTGCGCCGGGCCGAGCGCGGGGCGGACCGGGCGAGATGATCGTCGGGCGCATCCGTGCCGCGCTGGGCCGCTGGCTTGCGGCGTACATCTCGCGACCGACGGGCCGCTACCGGCGCTTCTCCACGCATGCCCCCGCGGTGCTGCGCCAGTACCTGGCACCGGGGGACGTGCTGCTGGTCGAGGGCGACCTGCGCGTTTCCAGCGCGATCAAGTATCTGACGCAGTCCACCTGGTCGCACGCCGCGCTGTACGTCGGCGATGCGCTCGCGAGCGCGCCTGGCGATCCCGATCCGCCGAGCCTGATCGAGGCGGATCTCGAGGCCGGCGTCATCGCGGTACCGCTGTCGAAATATGCGGATTTCAACACGCGCATCTGCCGGCCCGTGGGCCTGACCCCGGACGAGCGCGAGCAGGTCGTCCGCTTCATGCTCGGTAATCTCGGCAAGTCCTACGACCTGAAGCACGTCTTCGACCTCGCGCGCTATCTGCTTGCCACCCCGCCGGTGCCTTCCCGCTACCGACGGCGCATGCTGGCGCTCGGCAGCGGGGATCCGACCCGCGCGATCTGCTCGACGCTGATCGCGCAGGCGTTTCAGGGAATTCGCTATCCGGTGCTGCCGTCGACCGAGCGGATCAAGGCCGGCGGCACGGGCTACGACCCGCAGGAGGTCCTGCGCATTCGCCACCACAGCCTGTTCGTGCCGCGGGACTTCGATTTGTCACCGTATTTCCGCGTCGTGAAACCGACCATCGAGGCCGGGTTCAACCACCGCGAACTGGTCTGGGCGGAGCAGGATCTGCCGTCGGACGGGGCGATCGGGGAGTCGACCCCGGTGGCCGGCAGCTGACCGTTCCGCGGGATGGCCAGCCGGACCTTCCCCGCGGCGCACGGAAACGCCGCTGCCCGGGCAGTCCCGGACGGATTGATCAGAGCTTGCTTCGAGGGTCAGTTCACCGCGCGTTCGCGGTTCATCTGCGCCATGCGCTGAATCAGCCCGTCGACGCCGCCGCGTTCGACCTCGCGCTGGAAACCGTTGCGATAGGTCGTGATCAGGCTTACGCCTTCGATGACGACGTCGTAGGCCTGCCAGCCGTGTTCGCCACGCGCCATGCGGTAGCTCACGGACACCGGCGGCGCGCCGGCACTCTGGATGCGGGTGCGCACCAGCGCGTCGTCGCTGCCCTCGGGCAGGCGCATCGGCAGGTGTTCGATCCGCCAGTCGCCGGCGTCGGCGAAAGCGGCGGCATAGGTCCTGAGCAGCAGCTGCTTGAATTCACTGGTGAAGGTGCTGCGTTGCTCTTGCGACGCCGTACGCCAGTACTTGCCGAGCACGAGCTGGGCGACGCGGTCGGTGTCCACGTGCGGCATCAGGACCTCGTCGGCCAGCGCATAGACCTGCGACAGATCGGCGCGCAGGGTGCTGCGATTGGAGGTCAGCTCGCCCTGCAGGCGATCCGAGACGGTCTGGATGATGCGCTGTGGCTCGGCAATGTCGTCGGCGCGGGCCTGCGCGGCGCCGAGCGCCAGGCAGACCGGGATCAACACGAGCAGGAGACGGATGGGGTTCATGCGGGATTCCTTGTTCTTCGGCGGCCACCGCGCCGCGCGCGGGCAAGCGGGCCGCCAATTATACGATTCAGACTGCGCTGGAATCAGCGAAGTTTCGCCAGTGCGGCATCGATTGCCTCAATGACGTTCGATTCGATTTCCGCCAGCACGTCGCGCGCCGGGCTGTCGCCGGCGAACGAGGTCGGCCGGGCGAACAGCACCGAGCTCACGCCCTCGCGCTCGATGACCGTCACGTGCAGCGGGCACAGGGCGAGCATGTCCGGATCGGCGTTCGCGACCTGGTTCGAGAGCCAGGCATTGCAGGCGACCATGCTGCGGATCGCCTGCAGGCCGTTGCGGTTGTAGTCCTCGCCCCAGCGTTTCGCCATGCCGGCCATGTTCTGGCCGATGTCGGCCTCGAACACCACCCAGATGCGGCGCTCCTCGAGTGCCGCGTAGACGGCGCCGTACACAGCGTCCGCAGGCGCAGCGATGCTGGCCTTGTACAGTCCGTCACCGGCGCGCGCGATGCCCGCGCCGAGCACCAGTACCACCAGCAAGAACAGACGTTGCATCACGGCCACCCCTCGCACATCGGCCCGAATGGCCGGGCGGCTATACTACCGCCGGTCACCGCAGGGGTCGAAGTCCAATGTCCGGAGCCGACGAGCAATTTCCCGCAACGCGCATGCGGCGCATGCGCTTCGATGGTTTCTCGCGCCGGCTGATGCGCGAGCACCGGCTGACGAGCGACGACCTGATCCAGCCGGTGTTCGTGCTGCCGGACGCGGGCGCCCGTGAACCGGTCGCGTCCATGCCCGGCATCGAGCGCATGGGCATCGACGTCCTGCTCGGCTACTGTGAACGGCTGCTCGAACTCGGTGTGCCGGCCGTGGCGCTGTTTCCGGTCACGCCGCCCGAGGACAAGAGCGACGACGCGCGCGCGGCGTTCGATCCGCAGGGCATCGCGCAGCGCGCCGTGCGCGCGATCAAGGCGCGCCTGCCTGAACTCGGCGTCATCACCGACGTTGCGCTGGACCCGTTCACGACGCACGGCCAGGACGGCCTGGTCGACACATCCGGCTACGTGCTGAACGATGAGACCGTCGACGTGTTGGTGCGCCAGGCGCTTTCGCATGCCGAGTCCGGCGCCGACATCGTCGCACCGAGCGACATGATGGACGGGCGCATCGGTGCGATCCGCACGGCGCTGGAGGCCGACGGCCATCGCAATACGCGCATCCTCGCGTATTCGGCGAAGTACGCCTCGAGTTTCTACGGCCCGTTTCGCGACGCGGTTGGTTCGGCCGCGAATCTGGGCGGCGGCAACAAGTACAGCTACCAGATGGACCCGGCCAATTCGGACGAGGCGCTGCGCGAGGTCGCGCTCGATCTCGCCGAGGGCGCCGACATGGTCATGGTCAAACCCGGCATGCCGTATCTGGATATCGTCCGGCGGGTGAAGTCCGAGTTTGGCGTGCCGACCTTCGTCTATCAGGTCAGCGGCGAGTACGCGATGCTCGCTGCGGCCGCCGAGCGCGGCTGGCTGGACCGGCGCGCCTGCGTGCTCGAGAGTCTGCTCGGTTTCAAGCGTGCCGGGGCCGACGCGGTGCTCAGTTACTTCACGGCCGAGGTTGCCGGCTGGCTTCGCGAGTCAGCCTGAGCGGGCCGCGCATGGAAGAGACCGCTCTCGATCAATACGCGGTGATGGGCAATCCGATCGCCCACAGCAAGTCGCCGCAGATCCACGCCATGTTCGCCGAACAGACCGGACAGTCGCTGCACTACTCGGCGATCCTGGTCGCGGTCGGTGGTTTCGAGCGCGCGCTGCGCTCGTTCCACAGCCTCGGCGGGCGCGGCCTGAACGTCACCGTGCCGTTCAAGCGCGAGGCCTGGGAACGCGCCGACGAGCGCTCGGACCGTGCGGAACTCGCGGGCGCCGTGAACACGCTGTCGTTTCGCGAAGACGGCAGCCTGCGTGGCGACAACACCGACGGCGTCGGGCTGGTGCGCGACCTGACGGTCAACCTCGGTCTGGGACTGGCGGGCAAGGAGCTGCTGCTGCTGGGCGCCGGCGGTGCCGCCAGCGGCGTGCTGGCGCCGCTGCTCGGGCAGCGGCCGGCGCGGGTCGTGATCGCCAATCGCACGGTGGCCAAGGCCGTTGCGCTGGCCGGGCGCTTTACAGATACCGGGCCGGTGGAGGGCTGCGGGTATGAAGACCTGTCAGGACGGCGGTTCGATCTGGTGATCAACGCCACGGCGACGAGCCTACTGCACAAGGTGCCGCCGCTGCCGCGCAACCTGCTGAGAGCTGGCGCCTGGTGCTACGACATGATGTACAGCGCCCGACCGACCGCGTTCGTGCAATGGGGCCTGGAACATGGCGCCGAACATTCGGTCGACGGCCTTGGCATGCTGGTCGAGCAGGCCGCGGAATCGTTTCTGATCTGGCGTGGCGTGCGCCCGGAAAGCGGTCCGGTGATTCGCCGCCTGCGCGATGATCTCGCACGCGCGCTGGCGACCAAGTCAGGTTAAGGCCGCAAGCGCCGTCGGTGACTCAGGCATGCCGGCCCGCGTGACGGGCGGCGAGTTTCACGTAGTGGTTCGCCGAGTAATGGATGTGGCGGATCTCGGCATCGGTCAGCGGCCGGATGCGCCGGGCCGGAGTGCCGACCCAAAGATAACCACCCTCCAGGGTCTTGCCGGCCGGCACCACTGAGCCGGCGCCGAGCAGCACGCGCCGCTCGATGACCGCGCCGTCCATCACGATGGCACCCATGCCGATCAGGCACTCGTCGCCGACGTGGCAGGCGTGCAGCACGACCCGGTGTCCGACGGTCACGTAGTCGCCGATCCGGCAGTCGAACCCGCCGGGATGGAACTCGCTGTCGTGGGTGACGTGCACCAGACAGCCGTCCTGGATGTTGGTGTGCGAGCCGATCCGGATGGCGTGCACGTCGCCGCGCACGATCGTGCCGGGCCACAGCGAGCTGTATGCGCCGACCGTGACCTGGCCGATGATCGTGCAGTTGTCGTCGACCCATGCGGCCGGATCGACCTGCGGGCTGTGGGCCTCGAATGGGCGAATATCGGCGGGCAAGGGGCCTCCGGGCGCGGTGTATACTCGGGTTCCTGCATTCACGCCGAGGAGCTACGCATGGAAGTCACCGGCATGGTCGTTGTCGGCATCATAGTCGCACTCGTCGTCTACGGCATCATCCTCTACAACGCCCTGGTCACGCTCAAGCACGGCGTGGACAAGGCGTGGGCGAACATTGACGTCCTGCTGCGCCAGCGTCACGACGAAATCCCGAAGCTCATCGAGGTGTGCAAGCAGCACATGCAGTACGAGCAGGAGACGCTGGAGAAGGTCATCCAGGCGCGCTCCGCCGTGCAGGGTGCACGGCAGGCCGGCGATATCGATGCGCTCGGGGCTGCGGAATCGCAGCTGCGGCTCGGGCTCGGCCAGTTGTTTGCGGTCGCCGAGGCCTACCCGGAACTGCGCGCGAGCGAATCGTTCGGGCATCTGCGCACGCGTATCACGGGGCTCGAGGAAACCATCGCTGACCGCCGTGAGTTCTACAACGAGGCCGTGAATCTCAACAACGTGCGCATCGAACAGTTTCCGGACGTGATCCTCGCGCGAATGTTCGGCTTCGGGCCGCGCAAGCTGCTGGAGTTCAGCGCCGAGGAAACCGCCGATGTCGATGTCGGCGCACTGTTCGGCGGCAAGGCCTGATCGCCGCCGGGCGTGCCCGGTTCACCACTCTGGCTGGCGCTGCCGGCCGTCGTTCTGAGCGTCAGCGGCGGCTGGTTCGCGCTCGATGCCTATCTCAAGCGCCGGCGCATCGCCGATACACCGACTGCGCGCGTTCGCTCCGCGGCCCAGGGCTACGTCGAACTCGTCGGCCGCGCGCAGATGCTCGATGGTCTGCCGGTCGAAGCGCCGCTGTCACGCGAACCGGTCTGCTGGTATCGCTACGCGATCTACGGGCGCTCCGGTCGCAGCGAGCGCTGGGGCAAACTCGAGGGCGAGACCAGCGAGGCCCTGTTCGCGCTGGACGACGGCACGGGCCGCTGTGTCATCGATCCCGACGGTGCCGATGTCGCCACCCCGCACCGTTCGGTGCGCTATGGCCAGAAGCGCTATCCCGAGCACTGGGACCGCGGCGGCGCGCTGCACGCGCTCGTCGGCAACTATCGCTATGTCGAGGAGTGGATCGCCCCGGGCGACCGGCTCTACGCGCTGGGACGCCTGCGAACCCACGCCGGCATCACGCAGCTGGATGCCGATCGCGAGCGCGTGGTGCGCGAGACCCTGGCCGATTTCAAGCGCGACCCGGCACGCGCCCGCCGGCTGTTCGACCGCAACGCCGACGGTGTGATCGACGCGACCGAGTGGGAGGCCGCGCGCCGCGTCGCTGCGCAGCGCGCCGATCGTGCGCTGCGTGATACGGCCCCGTCCGACGACGTGCACCTGCTGTCACGCCCGGTCGAACACGGCTACCCGTTCCTGCTGTCGGTCGGCGCCGAGCACCATGCCGAGCGCCGCTATGGCTGGATCGCGCTGGGCGGTCTGGCGGCTTTTCTCGGCGGTCTGGGCTGGCTCGCCTGGCTGCTCGCGCGCGCCGGTGCGCATTGAAGCGGGCGGGGTGCGGCCCTAATCTTGTAGGCCCCGCGTTTTCTTGACGAATTCCCGAATGGACAACCCACTGCTGAGCTTTGACGACCTGCCGCCGTTTTCGGCCATCCGGCCCGAGCACGTGCTGCCCGCCCTGGAGACCGTGCTGGCCGACGCCCGCGCGCGTCTGGATGCCCTGCTCGAGGCTGGCGACTACAGCTGGGAGACACTGGTGCACCCGATCGAACTCATGGATGAGCGGCTGTCGCGAACCTGGTCGCCGGTCGGCCATCTGAACGCGGTGCGCAACAGCGAGGCGTTGCGCGAGGCCTACAACGCGGGGCTGCCGATCCTGACCGAATACTGGAGCGAGCGCGGCCAGAATCGCCGGCTGTACGAGGCGGTGGCCGCGGTGCGCGAGGGCGAAGGCGATCGGCTGGAACCAGGCCAGCTTCGACTGCTGGACAACGCGTTGCGCGACTTTCGGCTCGCGGGCGTGGATCTGCCCGAGGCCGAGCGCACGCGCTTCAAGGCCGTGCGGCAGGAACTCTCGCAACTGACCAGCGCCTACAGCGATGCGGTGCTGGATGCCACCCAGGCCTGGACGCTGACGATTACCGACGAGGCCCGCCTCGCCGGCCTGCCCGAGACGGCACGCGCGCTTGCGCGTCAGAACGCAACCGAGCGCGAGGTCGAGGGCTGGCTGTTCACGCTGGACTTTCCGTCCTACTTCCCTGTGCTGGCGTATGCGCAGGACCGCGAGCTGCGCCGCGAGATGTACCAGGCGTACGTCACGCGCGCTTCTGACCAGGGGCCGAACGCAGGAAAGTTCGACAACGCACCGCGCATGTTGCGCATCCTGGAACTTCGTCACGAACTCGCGCATCTCGCCGGATTCGAGCGTTACGCGGACTACTCGCTCGCCACCAAGATGGCGCGTTCGGCCGAAGACGTGTTCGCCTTTCTGCACGACCTTGCCGCGCGCGCTCGCCCGGTCGCCGAGCGCGATCTCGCCGAATTGCGCGAGTTCGCACGCGAGGAATTCGGCGCGACCGAACTCGAGCCCTGGGACCTGGCCTTTTACAGTGAAAAGCTGCGCGAGGCGCGTTACTCGATCAGCCAGGAAGACCTGCGCCCGTATTTCCCGCTGCCGGCCGTGCTCGACGGGCTGTTCGCGATCGTCGAGCGACTGTATGGCGTGCGCGTGCGGGCGATCGAGGACTTCGATTCCTACCACCGTGACCTGCGTCTGTACGAACTCGTCGACGCAAGCGGTGCGCGCCGCGCACGGTTTTTCCTGGATCCGTTCGCACGCGCCAAAAAGCGCGGCGGGGCGTGGATGGATGAATGCGCGGTGCGCATGCGTGACGGTGACCGCGTGCAGACGCCGGTCGCCTATCTCGTGTGCAACTTCACGCCGCCGGTGGGCGACGATCCGGCCCTGCTGACCCACGACGAGGTCGAGACCCTGTTCCACGAATTCGGTCACGGCCTGCATCACATGCTGACCCAGATCGACTGGCCGTCGATCTCCGGCATCAACGGCGTGGAATGGGATGCGGTCGAACTGCCGAGCCAGTTCATGGAGAACTGGTGCTGGGAGCGCGAGGCGCTGGACCTGTTTGCGCGCCACTACCAGAGCGGTGATCGCCTGCCCGAGGCGCTCTATACACGCATGCGTGCCGCGAAGAACTTCCAGTCCGGCATGCAGCTGCTGCGTCAGCTGGAGTTTGCGCTGTTTGATTTTCGGATCCACCACGAATTTGTGGCCGGTGAACCCGGGTTCATCGAGCGCCTGCTCGGTGAGGTACGCAGCGAGGTCGCGGTGCTGAAACCGCCCCCCTACAACCGTTTCGCAAACAGCTTCACGCATGTCTTTGCGGGCGGCTATGCGGCCGGTTACTACAGCTACAAGTGGGCCGAAGTGCTGTCGAGCGATGCCTTCAGCGCATTCGAGGAGAACGGCATCTTCGATCCGGGCACCGGTGAACGTTTCCTGCGCGAGGTGCTTGAGCGCGGCGGCTCGCGCGATGCACTGGAGCATTTTGTCGCGTTCCGTGGCCGCGAGCCGAACATCGACGCATTGCTGCGTCACAGCGGAATCGCCGCGTGATCAGAGCGCTGCCGCGACTGGCGCTGGCGTTGCTGGTGCTTGCCGGCGGTGCGCGCGCGGCCTACGTGACCGACCAGCTCGTGGCGGGCCTGTTCGAAAGCGAATCCCTCAAGGGCAAGCCGGTGCGTGCGCTGACCAGCGGCACGCCGATGGAGATCGTCGATCGCGCCGAAAGCGTGCTCAAGGTGAGGCTCGTGGATGGCGCCGAGGGCTGGATCGAAAAACGCTTTGTCACGGACGAAAGGCCGGCACGCGGCGCCGTGCTGGCGTTGCAGGCGGAGAACGGCAAGCTGCGCGAGCAGGTCTCGGCGCTGGAGAAACAGCTTGCCACTGGCGCGCCGGAAAAGCCCGCCAGCGCCGAAGTCGCTGATGCGGCAGTCGCCGAGGTCGAGGTCGCGCCGGTTACCGACGGGTCGGGTTCGGACAATGCCGTTGATCTGCGCGATGCGCCGGTCTGGGTGTACGGGCTCGCCGCCGCCGTGATGCTGCTCATCGGCATGGTGATCGGGGCCTGGATCGTGGATTCGGCGAACCGCCGTCGTCACGGTGGCTATCGCCTGTGAGCCCGATGCCTTGAAGATCGCGACCTGGAACGTCAATTCGCTCAAGGTTCGCTTGCAGCACGTGCTCGACTGGCTCGCGATGAATGAGCCGGACGTGCTTGCCCTGCAGGAAACCAAGCTCACCGATGACGCATTCCCGGCACAGGCATTCGCGGACGCCGGTTATCGCGTGGTGTATTCGGGTCAGAAGACCTACAACGGCGTCGCGGTTGTCGCGCGTGAGCAGCCGGTCGAGGTCGTCACCGATCCGCCGGGGGTGGAATCCGAACAGCGCCGCATCCTCGCAACGACGGTCGGCGGCGTGCGTGTCGTCAATCTGTACGTGGTCAACGGGCTGGAGGTCGACAGCGACAAGTACCGCTTCAAGCTCGATTGGCTCGCGGCCGTGACCGCCTGGCTGCGCGTGGAGATCGAGCGTTATCCGCGCATGGTCGTGCTCGGCGATTTCAATATCGCGCCGGCGGATGCCGATGTGCACGACCCGCAGGAGTGGCGTGACCGGATTCTCTGTTCGGGGCCGGAACGCGCCGCTTTGTCGCGCATGCTGGAGCTTGGTCTGGCCGACTGCTTTCGTCGCTTCGAGCAGCCGGAGAACAGCTTCAGCTGGTGGGACTATCGCGCCGCCGGGTTTCGGCGCAATCGCGGCCTGCGCATCGATCTGATCCTGGCGTCGAATCCACTGCTCGATGGCTGCCGCTCCTGCCTGATCGACGTCGAGCCGCGCCGGCTCGAACGCCCGTCCGATCACGCCCCTGTCGTCGCCGAGTTCGCTTGATTCACCGGCCCGGGAATCTGGTGCGCGTCGGTCCCGCGCGCGCTTCGCGAGTCGCGCTGCTGGTGCTCGCACTGGCCGCGACCGGATGCGAGACCATCGGCTACTACGCGCAGTCGATCCGCGGGCATTTCGCGCTGATGGCGCGCGCCCGCCCTATCGATGAGCTGCTCGCCGATGACAAGACGCCGGCGGATCTGCGCGAACGTCTGGTCTTTGCCAAGGCCGTGCGCCAGTTCGCGAGCGAGGCACTCGCGCTGCCCGACAATGGCAGCTACACCTGCTATGCGCAGATCAATCGCGAGTCGGTCGTGTATTCAGTGGTCGCCGCGCCGGAGTTCTCCGTGGCGCCAAAACAGTGGTGCTATCCCGTCATCGGCTGCGCCGCCTATCGCGGATTCTTCGACCGCAACACCGCGGCCGGCTATGGCGAAACGCTCGCAGCGCAGGGGCTGGACGTCGCCGTGCTCGGGGCCGCGGCCTACTCGACGCTCGGCTGGTTCGACGATCCATTGCCGAGCACGGTCAGTGGCTGGTCCGAGGCACAGGTTGCCGCGCTGATCTTCCATGAGCTTGCGCACCAGCGCCTCTACGTGGCCGGGGACTCGGCATTCAACGAGGCATTCGCGACGGTCGTTGCGAACGTCGGCGTCGAGCGCTGGTATCGCGCGCAAGGCAATCTGGCGGCCTTCGAACGCTGGCGTGCCCACAACGACACAATGCGGCGGTTTACCGCTCGCGTGCTGGAAACGCGCGCGGCGCTCTCGAAGGTCTATGCAAGCGCTGGCACAGGCGATGAAATGCGCGCCGCCAAACGCACGGAATTCGAACGCCTACGCGCCGATCTCGAAAGCGGCCGGCTCGGCGACGGCATGGCGACAAGCTTCGCGTCCTGGGCCGGCGGTGCGCCGAACAACGCGCACCTGGCGTCCATCGCCACCTATCACGAACTCGAGGCGCCGCTGGAGGCGTTGCTCGAATCTCTGCATGGTGATCTGCCGCGGTTCTACGAGTCCGCCGCGTCGCTCTCTACACCTTCGTCAGCGTCCGCCGAACAGCGCGTACGGTAGGTCACACAGGCGCTCAACGCGTGATGCGCCGGGCCGTGGTCATTGAATCCTGGCCCCAATTGTTAGGGAAGCTCTGGTCAATCCGTCCCGGATTGCCAGCGCTTTGAGCCCGAAAAAGTGTCATTTTTCGTTTTCTTTCCTTTTCAACGTCTTACATCCGTTGAAAATAGCGGCACTTTCGTGTGCCGCGGGAGTCTGTGCATCCGCTCAGAAGGCTTCCGGGCTCGAGCAGTTGGGCCCTGAAAACCCGCGCCTTGGTCGCCTCACTCAGCGTGGGTTCCGTTCAGGCGGTTCAGGAGAGCACGCAGGCGGGTTTCGTCGGCGGCCTTCCCATGCTCGAAATCTTCGGCCTCGATGGCCGTGTGCGGGTCCGGATATGCGACGCGTTGCCAGCGCAGTGCACGTTCGAACAGGATCGGCGCGTCTGCGGGGTCCCCTGAGCCTTCCGCAATTGCCGAAAGTGCCTGTTCGTAGAGTTGCCCGAGGATCGCGCCCGGGTCGTTCGGCACGGTCAGATTGACGATCAGGGCTTCGGCGTCGTCCCACCGCCCGGCGGCGATAAGTGTGGCGGCCTGAGTGCGTGCGGAATCGACACTGGAAGATTCTTCGGCAAGGCGTTGGTCTTCCGGGTCCGGTTGGCCGGGTTGCAGCGGTGGCACTGCGCCACCGTCCAGCGAAAGGCTCGGGCCCGCGGGTTCGAGCAGTTCGGCTGAACGCACCACGTCGAGCAGAAAGCTTCCGTAATCGTTCCAGTCACGCGCCGGACAGGCGACCTCGAAACTCAGCAGCCAGCCGCCATCCTCGAACGCCGCGAGATATCCCGCCGTGCCGAAGTCGAGCGCCAGACCGGCATGACCGTAGCGCGTTCCGCCGAAGCGAACCTCGACCGTTGACCCGGGTGAACTGCCGCGTGAGCTTGCATGGGTCTGTAGAAACGCGCGGACGCTGGACAGCCCGCGGGCCGGCCGGGCGCCGATGCTGATGACGGCGTCTGTATAGGCCGACAGCACGATCCCGAGCCAACTTGCGCCCGCGGGCGGAGAGGGTGGGTGGTTCGCCTCGTCCGGCGTGGCGAGCAGCAGGGCCGGCGGCAGCGCCAGCGATAGCGCGGGCCCGTCGATCGGGATCAGGTTCTGGCGCGGCCAGCCCATGGCGCGTCAGAGAAACCGACCGACGAACCAGGCCAGCGGCGGCAGCACCAGCCCGACGATCATGAAGACCAGCGGTCCTGCGCCTTCCTCGGGAATCAGGAATCCCCGTTCAGGGTGGCGGCGGTCGACCCATGCGGTCACGACCGCGCCGAGCGGGTAGGGTTTCAGGTCCCCGGCCGCGCCGTCGGCGCTCACGTACCCGCGCACGATGATGTTCGGATGCAGCAGATCGCTCTCATAGGTGCCTCCGTCAATCTCATAGCGGAAGCGCACCTCGGGCGTATAACTGGTCGTGGAGGTGTCGCGCGTGGGACCGACTCGGCGGTCAGTGTCGGCCGAGGTGCCCGCCACAACGCGAGACAGGACAATCTCGGCGCGGACCGGTTCGGCGTTCTGCATGAGTTCGCGTTGGGCGAGGTATTGCGTGATGCCCACGTAGAACATGGCGATCCCGCCGCCGCCGAAGATCACGAGCGCAATCAGACGTGCCATGCGAAGCTGTCCTTCGGAACTGAATGATCGGTCAGGTTTGCCACAGACGGAGGGTGCCCCTCATGCAGGCGCGACTTTCCGCCCGCGGCAAGCGCACGTCAAGCGCCACGCCGCCGTGGTTTGCGCTCGCGCCGGCGCTGAACCGTGGTCCGATCACTGATAACATCGCGACTCCGCACGAATGCGTTTTTTCGGTTCTTGATTCGACATGCGCAAGCTCGCGTCGGTCTTGGTTGGTCTCGGCACTGCGTTTGTTGTGGTCGAACTGCTGTCGTCGGTGGTGTTGCTGTATCGCTACCGGTTCAGCCATCCAGGGCCCGACCGTTTCCAGCACGAGCCGAGTTCTCTTTCATCAGTGAATCTGGTGATCAAAGCCGCGCGTCTTGCGGGCCTGCTTGATTCCGTCGAGACCCGGACCGAGTACCGTCACCAAACAGTGCCCGCGCCATTTCGGATCGAGGACTCGGTCTATGGATATGTCGCAAACCCGGGCCGCTACCAGCACACCTATCAGCGCCGGGACGCAAGCGACGAGCCATGGCGCAGTTTTCGGGTTCAGGCCACGATCAATGCCGATCGCAGCCGCTGGACGGGCCGCGAGCCGCTGCCGGGTGCGCGAAACGTCTGGATACTGGGTGACAGCTTCACGTTCGGCAGTGGCGTGAACGACGAACAGACCTATGCGTTTCAGCTTCAGCATGCACGACCCGATCTGAACGTGCGGCTGTTCGCGCTGGGTGGCTACAGCCTGGCACAGGCCTACCTTCGGGTGCTGTCGCTGCGCGATCAGATCGGCGCCGACGACTGGGTGGTTCTGGGATACGCCGACTTCTACGATCTCCGACATGTGGCGGCACCGTCACATCTGAGAAGGGTCAACCGGTGGCGCACGAGGTGGAACGCCGATTCGGTGCAGTTGTGGTTTCGAGTGCCACGCGTGACATTGGATGCTGCCGGCAGTCCAGCTTTCGATTATGTGCTGGAGGATTGTGCCAACAATGCCGGCTATTGCGAGCAGGACGATCCAGAGCAGGCCTACCAGACCCGGGTGACGGCCACGCTGGTCAACGCCATCGCCGCGATGACGCCCGCGCGGGTCTTTCTTCTCCATTTCGATGGCAAGGCCGACAATCCGGTGTTTGCGCAGATCGATCCGCGCGTCGAGCGGATCTCGGCCCTGCCGGAGGACTTTGACTACTTCATCCGGGACGATGTTGAAGGGTTCGACGCCCATCCCGGGCCGTACTGGCACTACGCGATCAGCCGTAGGCTTCTCGATGCCCTGCCTGCGAAAAAGGCGCGGCAACAGGCGTCAGTACCGTAGCGCGACGACGTCCCGTTGGTCAGTGCTGACAGTGGGCGCAGAAGAAACTCGAACGCTGTCCGATGCGCTGTTCGCGGATCGGCGCACCGCACTCGGGGCAGGGCTCTCCGGCGCGATCGTAGACATTCAGCCGGATGCGGAAATAGCCCGGGCTGCCATCGGCGGCCGCGAAGTCGCGCAGCGTCGTGCCACCGGCCGCAATCGCTTCGCCGAGCACATCGCGCACCGCATGGGCGAGATCGGCGTAACGCGCAGCCGCGATTCGACCGGCGGCACGACGCGGGTCGATGCCGGACAAAAACAGCGCCTCGCTCGCGTAGATATTGCCGACGCCGGCGACGACATGCGAATCCATGATCAGGTTCTTCACGGCCACACGTCGACCCAAGGCGCACGCATGCAGCCAGGCGCCGTCAAACGCCGGATCGAACGGCTCTGGTCCCAGATCGCGGAGCAATGGGTGATCGTCTGGCGCTTCGCGTGTGAAGTGCACGCTGCCGAAGCGTCGTGGGTCCCGCAGCCGCAGCGCCGAGCCGTCGTCGAACTGGAGCTCGAAGTGATCGTAGGGCCCCGGATCAGCGTCGGCTGGTGACACCCGCAGCGATCCGGACATGCCCAGATGCACGATCAGCGTGCCGCTGCCCGTATCGATCAGCAGATATTTCGCGCGCCGACCGACTGATTCGATCGTGCGGCCGGCGAGTGTCTGTGCAATGTTTTTCGGCACCGGCCAGCGCAGGCGCGGCTCGCGCACGATCACCGCATCGATCCGTCGCCCGACGACGAGCGGGCGGATGCCACGGCAGGTGGTTTCGACTTCGGGCAGTTCGGGCATGGCGGCGCGTGATGGTATCAGCGTTTCGGTATCTCCCGGCTGGCAGGTTGTTGAAAAAGGCCCGTCCATGGCCTTTTCAACTTCGCAACCGAAAAGCGCGGTTTTCGGACGAGACATTCCTGTCTCGCGATAGACTCACGGCCGTTCCCAGTTCGGCAAAGCTCGCATGCGTTGGTTAGGTATCGACACCGGCGGCACGTTCACGGACTTCGTGCTCTACGACGGTGAGAGTTTGCAGACCTTCAAGTGTCTGTCGACGCCGCATGCACCCGAGCAGGCGATCCTGACCGGGGTGCGCGCGCTGCTCGGCGATGCAATGGATTTCGCGATTGTCCACGGCAGCACGGTCGCGACGAATGCGGTGCTGGAAGGCAAGGGCGCGCGCACGGCCTTTGTCACCAATCGCGGCTTCCGCGACCTGCTGACCATCGGTCGCCAGGCTCGCGAGCACCTCTACGACCTGCAACCACCCGTCGTCGAAGCCCCGGTACCGCGCGAACTGTGCCTTGAGACGGCCGGGCGACTCGACGCGACCGGAAACACGCTCGAGCCCTTGACGGAGGCCGCGCTCGAAGCGCTTGCCCAATCCGTCCGCGCTAGCGGCGTCGAGGCCGTGGCGGTATGCATGCTGTTCGCGTATCTGGACCCGACGACTGAACAGCGGATCGCCGCACGGCTCGCTGCCGACGGTCTGTTCGTCTGTCACTCCGCCGCCGTGCTGCCGCAGATGCGCGAATACGAGCGCGGTATGGCGACCTGGCTGAACGCGCGGGTCGGACCGCTGATGCAGGGTTACATCGGTCGGCTCGGTGCGGCGCTGCCGGACGTGCCGCTGGCCGTCATGCAGTCCAGCGGCGAGACCATGGATGCCAGGCAGGCCGGCCGGAATGCCGCGCGCCTGCTGCTCTCGGGTCCTGCGGGCGGGCTGGTCGGTGCCCGCAGCGTGGCGGCGGCTGCCGGCGCGGAACGCGTCCTGAGTTTCGACATGGGTGGCACCTCCACCGATGTCGCACTGATCGACGGCGCGCCATCGATCACCAGTGAGGGCCGGATTGGCCGCTACCCGGTCGCCGTGCCCATGGTCGAGATGCACACGATCGGCGCCGGCGGCGGTTCGATCGCGCGCGTGGATGCCGGCGGCATGCTGCTGGTCGGCCCCGAGTCCGCCGGGGCCGATCCGGGTCCGGCCTGCTATGGCCGTGGCGGGTTGCTCGCGACCGTCACCGACGCAAACCTGGTGCTCGGACGCATTCCGCCACAGGCGCGCCTGGGCGGCAGCCTGCAGCTGGATATCGATGCCGCCCGCACGGTGGTCGCAGGCGTCGGCAAGACGATGGGCATGACGCCGGAAGATGCGGCGCTCGGCATTGTTCGCATTGCCAACGCCCATATGGCTCAGGCCCTGCGGGTGATCTCGGTCGAGCGCGGCGTTGATCCGCGCACATTCTCACTGGCCGCATTCGGCGGCGCCGGCGGGCTGCATGTCTGTGCGCTGGCCGACGCGCTTGGACTGACCGAGGCCCTGGTGCCGGCATATGCCGGCGTGCTGTCTGCGCTGGGCATGCTGGCGGCGCCACCCGGCCGCCAGCTGACGCAGGCCTTTTCCGGCGACCTCGCCGACACCGACCCCGTTGCGGTCGATGCCGGGCTTGCGAAGCTCGAACAGCAAGCCCGCGCCATGCTCGTCGCCGACGGAATTCCGGACTCGGCGCTGGTCGCGGAGCGCCGGCTGGACCTCCGCTATCGCGGCCAGTCATTCACGCTGGATCTCGCGTGGAACGGCGCGGCAAGAACGCAGGACGATTTCCACACGCTGCACGCGGAGCGCTACGGACACGCACTCGCCTATGCTGTGGAAATCGTGAACCTGCGGGTCCGCCTGACCGCGCCGGGCCGGGCGCTGCACTGGGGCGTGACGGGACGTGGAGGCGGCATGCCCCTGGGCAAGGCCTGCTGCCACGGGCTGGATGCGCCGGTGCCCGTTTACGAGCGTGGTGCGCTGGCCGGCGGGGCGCCGCTTCAGGGGCCGGCCATCGTGCTCGACGAGGTCGCCACGACCTGGCTCGCGCCGGGCTGGACCGCGCGGCTGCACGGCAGCGGCAGTCTGCTGCTGCGGGGCGAACGGCCTTAACGACAACGAGTTCCAGCGTCCGCCGCCGGCCGCACGCGGGCACAAAAAAGCCCGCGCGCGGCGGGCTTTCCTGAAATCGTCGTTCGCGTGAAGGGCTACTTGATCTTGCCTTCCTTGTAGACCACGTACTGGCGCACGACGGGGTCGTACTTGCGGAACTCGAGCTTGTTCGGCGTGTTGCGCTTGTTTTTCGTGGTCGTATAGAAGTGACCCGTGCCGGCGCTCGATACGAGTTTGATCTTTTCGCGTGCGGATTTGGCCATGGTCGGCTACCTCGGATTAAAGCAGGAGCGTCAGACGCGTTCGCCGCGGGCGCGGATTTCGGCCAGCACGGCGTCGATCCCCTTCTTGTCGATGATGCGCAGCCCGTGCGAGGACACCCGCAGGCGCACCCAGCGGTTCTCGCTGGCGACCCAGAACCGGTGCTCGTGCAGGTTCGGCAGGAACCGCCGCCGCGTCTTGTTGTTCGCGTGCGAAACGTTGTTCCCGGACATCGGCCCCTTGCCGGTGACTTGGCAGACCCTGGACATCTGTTGAGACCCTCGAAACCGCGGACTAGAAGCCGCAAGACACAGTGAAGCCCGCCATTCTCTCAGAAGCCCCGGATCGGATCAACGACCATTCGGCGCTCAAATCCATCCCCGCTCTGCAAAAGACGCGGTTTCGCCATCGCCGACCACGAGGTGATCGAGCACCCGGACCTCGACCAATGCCAGCGCGGCCCTGAGGCGCTCGGTCAGGGCGCGGTCGGCGGCCGAGGGTTCGGCCACCCCCGAGGGGTGGTTGTGGGCGAGGATCAGCGCCGCGGCATTGTGCGCGAGCGCACGTTTGACGACTTCGCGCGGGTGCACACTGGCACCGTCGATCGTTCCCCGGAACAGTTCCTCGAACGCGATCACGCGATGCCGGTTGTCGAGATACAGGGCCGCGAAGACCTCGTGCGGCAGGTCGCGCAGACGCGCGTGCAGGTAGGCGCGGGTCGTCTCGGGGCTGGTCAGGGCGTCACCGCGGCGCAGCGTCTCGGCGAGGTGGCGCCGGCCGATTTCCAGTGCGGCCTGCAGCAACGCGAATTTGGCCGGTCCGAGCCCGCGGGTCGCGCCGACCTGGTCCTGCGGGGCCGTGAGCAGTCCGCGCAGGCCACCGAAGCGTTCAAGCAGTTCGCGTGCAAGGTCCACGGCGGTCTTACCGCGCGTGCCGGTGCGCAGGAAGATCGCGACCAGTTCGGCGTCGGACAGGACTTGCGCGCCGTGGCTCAGCAGCCGCTCGCGCGGACGTTCCGTGCTGGGCCAGTCGCGGATCGAACGCTTGCCGGTTTGTGTTTCCATGCCGGGTGTCAGCCTAGAACGGCGGCGCGTGTGGCGACAGTCCGGGGACGACCTTCTAAGCACCGGCCTACAGGCCGATCCGCTATAGTCGCACGCAAGCTTTTTAACACAAGGACCGCTGCATGCGGATTCTGCTCGGGGTCAGTGGCGGCATCGCGGCGTACAAGGCCGCCGAGCTCGTGCGTACCCTGCGCCGCGCCGGCCACGAGGTGCAGGTCGTCATGACCGCGGCTGCCGCCGAGTTCATCGGTCCGATGACCCTGCAGGCCCTGTCCGGTCACCGCGTGCGTGGTGCGCTGTTCGATGCCGAGGCCGAGGCCGCGATGGGGCATATCGAGCTTGCACGCTGGGCCGAGCAGGTCGTCATCGCACCGGCCAGCGCGGACCTGATCGCGCGTCTGGCGACCGGCATGGCCAATGATTTGCTGACGACGCTGTGCCTTGCGACCCGCGCGCCGCTGTTGCTTGCGCCGGCGATGAATCACGTCATGTGGGCCAACGACGCAACGCGCGAGAACGTCGCCCGGCTGCGCGCGCGCGGTGCGCTGATCCTCGATCCCGATTCCGGCGAGCAGGCCTGCGGCGAGGTCGGTCCCGGGCGCATGCCCGAGCCGGATGCGATCGTCGCGGCGATTGCCTCGCCGCGCGTCGGGGCGCTTGCGGGTGTGGACGCGGTGATCACGGCCGGCCCGACCCGCGAGCCGATCGATCCCGTGCGCTTTGTCTCCAACCGCAGTTCCGGTCGCATGGGCTATGCGCTGGCCGAGGCCGCGCGCGACGCCGGCGCGGCCGTGACGCTGATCAGCGGTCCGGTGGCGCTGCCGCCGCCGCGCGGTGTCGAACGGGTGTCGGTCGAGACGGCCGCACAGATGCATGCCGAAGCGCTGGCGCGCTGCGCGGGTGCGGGTCTGCTCATCGCCGCTGCCGCAGTCGCCGACTATCGGCCGGGCGTGGTTGCGGCACAGAAGCTGAAGAAAGGTGCCGGAACCGCCGCGCTCGAACTCGAATCCACGCCGGACATCGTCGCCGCAATCACGGCGCTCGATCCGCGGCCCTTTGTCGTTGGTTTTGCGGCCGAGACCGAAAACCTCGTCGCCAACGCCCGCGGCAAGCTCGAACGCAAGGGCATGGACATGATCGTCGCGAACCGTGTCGGTCCCGGTGTCGCGGGTGGATTCGAGTCCGAGGTCAACGCCGTTACGGTGTTGTGGCCCGGCGGTGAAACCGAGCTATCATTGCAGCCAAAGCCGGAACTGGCTCGGCGGCTGATCGACCTGATCGCGCGCGAGTTGCATGCAAGAAATAGAGCTTAAGATTCTCGACCCGCGTATTGGCGATTCGATCCCGCTCCCGCATTACGCCACCGACGGCGCTGCGGGTCTGGACCTGCGCGCCTGCCTGGATGCGGATTGCGACCTGCCCCCGGGCGCGACGGAACTCGTTCATACCGGCCTCGCGATCCACATCGGCCGACCCGATCTCGCCGCGGTCATCCTGCCGCGCTCGGGCCTCGGCCACAAACACGGGATCGTGCTCGGCAATCTCGTCGGACTTATTGATTCGGATTATCAGGGCGAGTTGATGGTCTCGGTCTGGAACCGTGGCCATGACACGTTTGTGATCCGCCCGGGTGAGCGCATCGCGCAGCTCGTGATCGTGCCGGTCGTGCATGCACGGTTCGTGACGGTCGACGAGTTCACGCCGAGCGCCCGCGGCGCAGGCGGCTTCGGCCATACCGGACGACACTGAGCGGGGCGCCATGAAGGGAATTCGCTTCTCACGGAAACGGCCGGCGCCTGCCGCCGCGGCACAACGGCTACGGGCGCGGACCAGCGTCGCGCGCGTGGCGTTCTCGACCTTCGTGCTCACCGCCCTGCTGTTCGTGCTGCTCGGCATGGTGTTGCAGTGGCTGAACGCCCGTGAACACGAGCGCGTGCAGGACGATGCGGCGCGCGCGATCGCCGTCGCGGTCGCGCAGCAGGTTTCCGATAGTTTCGGTTTGCTGGCGGGCAACGCCGCCCAGCTTGCGGCGGATCCGCTCGCCGTTGTCGCGCTGCGCGACGGTTCGCCGGCCGCGCTCGCCCAAGCTGAGCAACAGCTCGCCGCACGCGCCGTCCAGGTTGGCCGTGTTCATCTCCTGCCGCCGGAAGTCGGTGTTACGCCAGACCGCGCTGCGGGCGACTGGTTTGGCTACGCCGCCGTGGATCTGGCGCGCCGCGCCCAGCGCGGCGCCACGCCGCCGTTCGAGGTGCATCTGTACGGCGAGAGCACGCGCCGGGTCGTGGTCGCGCGGCCGGTTCGTGATGGCGGCAAGCCGATTGGCAGTCTGCTGCTGATGTACCCGTTCGACTATCTGAAGAGCGCGGTTGTCGCCCCCGCCGGCGCGGGTTTGCCGGTGGCCATCGTGCAGGGCGAGTCGAATGAACTGGTGCGCACGACGGCGGGCAGTGTTCGCGGAGCGGCGCGCAATCGGGTGGATATTCCGGGGACGAGCTGGTCGGTGGCCTGGGGCAGCCTCGCGGCGCGCGAGAGCGTCGCCGAGCTGCTGCTGTTCTGGGGGGCGCTCGTGGCCGCGCTGCTGCTGATCGGGCTGGCGACCTATCTGCAGTTCGCCCAGCTGCGCCGCCATATCCGTGCCGACGGCGCCGGCATCGTCGGCATTTTCGATGATGCGCTCCGGTTGCGCCTGCACGAGAACTACCCGGTACGTCTGACCGAATTCACGCCCGCCTACCAGCAGCTGCGCGACCGCGCCCGTGAGTACGTCGTCAAGCGCCGCAAGAGCCAGCGCGCGGCACCCGAGTCCGATGCGATGCCCGCCATCGAAGCGCCGGCGTTGGACCTGCTTGAAGAAGGTGATTTCGACCCCGTGCGCATGCTGCCGGTGCATGTCCTGCGCGACAGCGCGATCTGCGGTCTGGCCGATGAGTTCGTGACGCCCGAGGGCGCGTTTCTGATCGGGCAGGCCGTTGGCAGCGAGGCCTACGAGCGTGGCCAGAACGAGGTTTTTGTTGCGCGTGACGTGCGTGAGTCCAGCGCCGTGCTTGCCGATGCCCTGATCCGCGGCCTGCGCAAGTCCGGGCGCACCGCGATCGATCTCGGCGTCGTGCCCGCGCCGCTGCTGTATTACGCGACGCTGGCGGCGAAGCCCGAGACCGGCGTCATGGTCGGCGGCGGCAATTCGCCGCCGGAATTCAACGGCTTCGAGGTCGTTCTGCGCGGTGAACTTCTGACCGCCGACGCATTGCAGTCCCTGCGCGGACGGGCGGTCTCCAAGAACCTGTTGACGGGCGACGGCGCGCTGCGCAACGAAGACCTGGGCGAAGCCTACATCCAGCGCGTGGTGCAGGACGTTGCCCTGGCGTCGCGGCTGCGCGTCGTCGTGGATGCGGGCAACGGCGCGACTGGTGCTTTGGCGGAGCGGCTGTATCGGGCGCTCGGCTGCGATGTCGTGCTGATCAACGGCGAAACCGATCCGGCGTTCCCCGCGCGCGGGCCGGATGTCGGAGTGCCGGCGCACATGGCGTCGCTGGTGCGCGCGATCGGCAAGCGGCGTGCCGATCTGGGTCTGGCCTTCGATGCCGCGGGCAACCGGCTGCTGGCCGTCGACAAACTCGGAAATGCCGCGTTTGCCGACCGGGTGTTGATTCTGTTTGCCTATGACATCCTCGCGGCAAATCCCGGCAGCGATGTCGTGTTCGACCCGCTGTGTTCGCGCTATGTGCCGACCGAGGTCGTTTCCAGCGGTGGCCGGCCGGTGCTGGCAAACGGCGGTTTCGCAGCCATCCACGAGCGCATGCGTGCAACCAAGGCACCGCTTGGCGGGAGCTTCGACGGGCGCCTGCTGTTCGGCGACCGCTGGTTCGGCCTGCCCGACGCGCTGTATGCCGGCGCGCGATTGCTGGAACTGCTCAGTGCGGACGATCGCGGCTCGGCCGACTTCTTCGCGCAGGCCCCGCAGACGGCTTCGACGCCCGAGTTTCGCATCGCCTTCGACGAGGGTGAGGTCCAGGAATTCATTGCTGCGCTGGAACCGGAGGCGCATCTGCCTGGCGCACGCATCACCCGCGATTACGGAATCAAGATCGAGTTGCCGCGCGGCTGGGGCGTCGTGCGTCCCTGCGAGGCGACCCCCTGTATCGGCATCCGCTTCGAGGCGGATAATGCCCAGGCGCTCGGCGAGATCGCCGGCCGCTTCAAGGCCATGCTGATTGCCGCCAATCCGCATTTGCCGATACCGTTCTGATCGGCGGCCGGCGGGCCGCTTGCCGACCACCTCTTCAACACCCGATGGCGAACATGATTCAAGATGACCCGCGCGCGATTGCGCGCGTACTCGGTGAGGCATTGCCGTACATCCAGCGCTTTGCTGGGCGCACCATCGTGATCAAGTACGGTGGCAACGCGATGGTCGACGAGGGGCTGAAGTCGAGCTTCGCGCGCGACATCGTGCTGCTGAAACAGGTCGGCATTCACCCGGTCGTCGTGCACGGTGGCGGGCCGCAGATCGGCCGGCTGCTCGAGCGCCTCGGCAAGCCCAGTGAATTTGTGCAGGGCATGCGGGTGACCGATGCCGAGACCATGGATGTCGTGGAGATGGTTCTCGGCGGTCTCGTGAACAAGGAGATCGTCAACCTGATCCATCGCCACGGCGGCAATGCGGTGGGTCTGACCGGCAAGGACGGCGACCTGATTCGTGCACGCAAGCTCGTGCTCAAACCCAGCGCGCCGGAGTTGAAGGCGTCCGAGATCATCGATCTCGGCCATGTGGGCGAGGTGGCCTCGATCGATCCGGAGGTCGTGCACATGCTGGTGCGCGGCAACTTCATCCCGGTCATCGCGCCGATCGGCGTCGGCGAGGACGGCGCGTCCTACAACATCAACGCCGACATCGTCGCCGGGCGCATGGCCGAGGTGCTCGGTGCCGAGAAGCTCATGCTGCTGACCAACACCACCGGCATCCTCGATCGCGAGGGCAAGTTGCTGACCGGGCTTAAGGCCGCTGCCGTGGATGCGCTGATTGCCGATGGCACCATCCACGGCGGCATGCTGCCGAAGGTTCGCTGCGCGCTGGATGCCGTGCACGCCGGCGTGCGCAGCGCGCACATCATCGACGGTCGCGTCGAGCACGCCGTGCTGCTGGAGATGTTCACCGACCACGGCGTGGGCAGTCTGATCCGCGGCTGATCCCGGCCCGATCGCAGCCGTCGTGCGCGGATCGGCGATCAGTGCGTGTTCAGCGCGTCGCGATAACGGGCGAGAAACGGGTCGACTGCGCGGTCGCAGTATTTGCGACCGGCATGGGTGTCGCGACAGCGCACGTCCAGCATGATCTGCCCGCTTTCACCCTCTTCGGCATTGAGCCGCGCGAGGATCACGCCGAGCCCGTCGTCGTCGACCGGGCGCTGGGTCATCAGCACAACGCTGCCGTTGAGGTCCACTGGCGGCAGGTTCTGCGTTAGAACGAACGCCCGGGCCTGGTTCCATAACGTGTCGCAAGCGCCGATATCGGCGCATTCGGTGATTTCGATTGCGGCACCCCAGGCGAGATCGGCGCCGCCGGCGCGATCCTTCTGACCGTAGATTTCGCGTAATTGCGCAAGGCGCGCGCGTTGCATGGCGGCATCGGCCTGGATCGCTTCTCGCGCGCGCTGCTTTTCGAAGGTCTGCGCGGTGAGCTGTTCGATCTGGCGGATCAGCGCGGTGATCTCGTCGCGCAGCGTGTTGCTCACGCCGCGTCCTTCGCGCTCGTCCGCGGCGGCCTTGGTTTCCTGATCGTTGCGCAGCGCGCGCAGCCGTTCGATCGAGCGTTCGATGCGGTGCACGTCGGCGTCGACGATCTCCATGCGATTGTCGGCGACGCGGTCGACATCGGCCTCTGAGCGGAACGTGCGCAGCAGGGTGACGTCATCCTGGCGCTGCGCGCGAACCACGGCGATCACGCGCTTGCGCAGGCGGTCCAGTTCGGCGGCGCGTTCGCGCTCGGCCAGCGCGCCGGCCGGGTCGACCCGCTGGCGGGTCAGGCCGCGCGCATCCAGCACGCTGCGCGACCGGTTGCTCTGCTCGGGCGGCAGGCGATCGCTGTAGTTGATCTGGCCGGTCTCGTCCTCGAACCGATAGGTCGCGGCGAGCGCGGGCAACTGCGCTGCAGCCATCGTCGCCGCGAGCGCAAGAATCATGTGCATCGCTGGCGCACGCTTGGGCGGGTGCCGGTCCAGACGGTTTTCCATCGCCCGATTATAATCATGCGGCCGCGCCGGTCGAGTCGGGAATGTGAATCCTTGGAACACTTGCTGCTCGCCATCGTCGCGCTGATCGCCAATGCCTTCTCGGCCCTGGCCGGCGGTGGCGCCGGTCTGTTGCAGCTGCCGATCCTGATCTTTCTCGGCCTGCCGTTTCCCGTGGCGCTGGCCACGCACAAGATCGCGGCCGTTGCGCTGGGCGTCGGTGCCACGGCTCGCCATCTGCGCGAACGGCGGCTCGAGTGGCCGTTCATCACGTTTGTCCTTCTGAGCGGGCTGCCCGGAGTCGTGATCGGGGCGGTTTTGATCCTGCATGTTCCGGATCGCACGGCCGAGGTCGCGTTGGGGTGTCTGACCCTTGCGTTGGGCATCTATTCGCTGTTGCGGCCCGCGCTCGGTCAGCAGCATGCGCCCACCCACCGCGATACCCGCGGTTTTCTGCTCGGCGGCGCGGCGCTGTTTGTCATTGGTGTGCTGAACGGGTCGCTGACCTCGGGCACGGGCCTGTTCGTCACGCTGTGGCTGGTGCGCTGGTTCGGGCTGGATTACCGCCGCGCGGTCGCCTACACGCTGGTGCTGGTCGGGCTGGCATGGAACGGCGCGGGGGCCGTGACGCTGGCGAGCCTCGGCACGGTGCGCTGGGACTGGCTGCCGGCGCTATTGATCGGCGCGTTGACCGGCGGCTACCTCGGCGCGCACTGGTCGATCGTCAAGGGCAACCTGTGGATCAAGCGCAGCTTCGAGGTCGTCACGCTCGCGGTTGGCGCGAAACTGGTGATTGGCTGACGCCGTATTGCCCGCGGTAGGCCTCGATCGCCGGCAGGTGGGCGGCGAGTTGCGGCTGATCCCGTGCATACTCGATCAGTGCATCAAGGTCCGCGACCGCAATGACGTCGATTCCTTCGGTCTCGCGCAGTTCCTGGATCGCCGAGCGTTCGCCGGTGCCGCGCTCCTGGCGGTCCAGCGCGACGGCGAGCGCGACGGGCTCGGCGCCGGCCGCGCGCAGTTTTTCGATCGAACCGCGTGCCGCAGTGCCCGCGGTGACGACATCATCGATGATCAGCACGCGCCCGTGGACCGGCGCCCCGACCAGGCTGCCGCCCTCGCCATGGTCCTTGGCTTCCTTGCGATCGTAGGCGTACGGAACGTCACGTCCGTGGTGGTGTTCGAACGCCAGTGCGACGGCGGCCGCGAGCGGGATGCCCTTGTAGGCCGGGCCGAACAGGAGATCAAACCCGATGCCGCTCGCGACGATCGCATCCGCATAGCAGCGTGCGAGTTCGCCAAGGGAGGCGCCGGAGTCGAAGCGGCCGGCGTTGAAAAAGTACGGGCTGAGACGCCCGGATTTCAGTTTGAATTCGCCGAAACGCAGCACGTCACGGGCGAAGGCGAGATCGAGAAAGCGGCGTTGGTGGTCGAGCATTGCAGGTCGTCCGGCGATCGGGAGCCCGGATGCTAAGCTAGCCGGCCGTCGAATAACAGCGCGAGCGGCCTCGCGCGCAGCGAGAACCGTGTCCGACCGCCCCAATGCCAGGCGCGCACTGCGCGTGATCACCGTGAACGTCAACGGCATCCGTTCGGCGGCGCGCAAGGGTTTCTTCGACTGGCTCGCCACGCAGGATGCCGATGTCGTCTGTCTGCAGGAAATCAAGGCGCAGACCGATCAGCTCACCGACGCCGTTTTCTTTCCCGCCGGCTATCACTGTCACTATCACCCGGCGGAACGGAAAGGCTACTCGGGGGTTGCGATCTTCTCGCGCGAGCGGCCGACGAAGATCATCACCGGCCAGGGCTTTGACGAGTTCGACCCCGAGGGGCGTTACATCGAGGCGCAGTTTCCGGGGCTGTCCGTGGTCTCGGCCTATCTTCCCTCGGGTTCGTCGAGCGACGAGCGGCAGGCCGCGAAGTTCCGCTATCTCGGACAGATGACGGAGTATCTGAAGCTGCTGCGCCGGCGGCGGCGCGAATACATCCTGTGCGGCGACTGGAATATCGCGCACCGGGAGATCGATCTGAAGAACTGGCGCTCGAACCAGAAAAACTCCGGTTTCACGCCCGGGGAGCGCGCCTGGATGGACGAGCTGTTCGGAACGCTTGGATTCGTCGATGCGTTCCGCGTCGTGGAGCCGCGCGCGGAGCAGTACACCTGGTGGTCGAATCGCGGCCAGGCTTGGGCCAAGAACGTCGGCTGGCGCATTGACTATCACGTTGTGACGCCGCGTCTTGCCGGCGCCGTCGAGCGCGCGGCGATCTACAGGGATGAGCGCTTTTCGGACCATGCGCCGCTGACAATCGACTATCGCCTGCCCACGTGAGCGAGCAGGCAGAGCGCGCCACCTGGGTGGACGCCTGGCGTCTGTACACGCGCCCGCGCGTGCTGGCCATGCTGTTCCTGGGCTTCTCCGCTGGGCTGCCGCTGCTGCTGGTGTTCGGCACGCTCTCCGCCTGGTTGCGCGAGGCCGGCGTAGACCGCACGACGATCGGCCATATCTCGTGGGTCGCGCTGCTCTACGGGCTCAAGTTCGTCTGGGCGCCGCTGGTCGACCGGCTGCGCATTCCGTGGATTTCGGGTCGGCTTGGGCACCGGCGCGGCTGGATTCTGCTTGCGCAGGCCGGCGTCATCGCCGGGTTGGTGCTGATGGCCCGCAGCGACCCGCAGGCCGACCTCGAGTGGATGGTCTGGGCCGCGCTGCTGGTCGCGTTCGCCTCCGCGACCCAGGACATCGGCATCGACGCCTGGCGCATCGAGGCGGCACCGGCCGACTGGCAGGGCGCGATGGCGGCGACCTATCAGATCGGCTATCGGGTCGGGATGATCGTCGCCGGCGCGGGTGCGCTCTACATTGCCGAATATGCCTCCTGGCAGCTTGCCTATCAGACCATGGCCGTCATCGCACTCGTTGGCGTCGCGACGACACTGGTCATCGGGGAGCCCGAGCGCCGTATCGAGCGCGACACCTGGCGCGCGGAAGAGCGGGTTGTCGCGTATCTGCAGTCGTCGACCCATCCGCCGAATGCATGGCGATCAGTCTCGGCGTGGTTCATCGGCGCGGTGGTCTGCCCGTTCACGGAGTTTTTTTCGCGCCATGGCCGCACCGCGCTGTTGATCCTGCTGTTCATCGGGCTGTTTCGCATCAGCGACATCACGATGGGGGTCATGGCGAACCCCTTTTATATCGATGCCGGCTACTCCAAGGCCGATATCGCCAGCGTCACGAAGATCTTTGGCGTGGTCGTGACGATGGTCGGCGCGGTGCTGGGCGGTGTGCTGACGCTGCGCATCGGGGTGTTTCGCATGTTGTTCGTCAGTGCGCTGCTGGTTGCGCTGACGAATCTGATCTTCGCCTGGCTTGCGACGCAGGGGCCGCACATCGCGTATCTGGTGCTGGTGATCAGCGCGGACAATCTCGCCGGTGGCATGGCGGGCTCGGTGTTCATTGCGTTCTTGTCCGGCCAGACCAACCGCGCATACACGGCGACGCAATACGCGCTGTTCAGTTCGCTGATGCTGCTGCCGGCCAAGTTCGTCGGCGGGTTCGCCGGCGCCGTGGTCGATGCCATCGGCTATCCGATGTTCTTTATTTACGCGGCCGGGCTCGGTTTGCCGGCGTTGTTGCTGATCGTGCTGCTGGCGCGGCGTCTCAAGCCGGACGGAAGCTCGACGCGCCAGGACGATGCGAAGCTTGTCTAGAACCTAGCCTTGGCCATGCCAGCCGAGCGGGTCGGCCGGGTCGATGCCGGGCATGAACGGTGAATGACGATTGGCATCCGTGACCTGGTAGACCTTGCCGAGCCAGTTGTTCACCACGGCCTTGGCCGAATCGCGCCAGGTGTTGTCGAGAAAATCCACGATGTCCGTTTCCGGCATCGTCGGCAGCGGTTCGCCGGCCGCGCGACTGCGCTCGACAACGCCGCGATATGCGCCGAGGACGGCCTGCGCGGTTTCGTCGAAATAGTTCTCAGGCAACGGCGGGTAATCCGGCCGCTCGCCGGTGTGCCAGCGCGTGATCTCGCGCTTGTACTCCTTGAGCAGGCTCTGCGAGTCGTACTCCGGGTGTCCCTGAAAGTACACCACGCGCAGTCCGTCGGCCGACACCGCAAGGTGCGCGCCGGCGACCTCGCTTTCGATCAGCACATGCAGGCCGCAGCCGTCGAAGTCCGCTCGCGAGATGTCGTTGAAGCGCGAGTGCGGGACGTCCAGCCGCGTGTTGATGTCGTTGACCAGCGGATGGGTGCGGTCGACGACCCGGTGCTCGAACACGCCCCAGCGCTTGAAACCGAGCGGCTTGCGGGCGATGCCGAATTCGTGCTCGACCAGTGCATGCGTGGCCAGACATGAACACAGCACCGAGGTGACGTGCTCGCGCGCCCAGTCGAACACGCGGACAAGTTCCGGCCAGAACGGCTCCTGTGGCAGCGTGCTGCCGGCGACATTCGCGCCACTGATGATCAGTGCGTCGAGGCCCTGTTCACGAATCTGTTCGAATGGCGTGTAGTAGCGCTCGATGTGTGCACGCCCGCGCTCACCGCGCGGCACGCCGTCGATCGAAAACGGGTGCAGGTAGAACTGCACGATGCGATTGCACGAGGCGACCAAGCGAAAGAACTGCCGTTCGGTGGCTTCCAGCGCGGCGTCCGGCATCATGTTCAGAAGCCCGATGTGCAGTTCGCGGATGTCCTGCTGGCGCGCCTCGGGCTCGCTAAGTACCTCGAAGCCTTCTTCGGCCAACCGCTCGTAGGTTGGCAGCGGCCGGTGTGCGATCAACGACATCGGTGTGCGATCAGCCGGTCGCGCGTGCGCGCCGACAGCGTTCCCGCGCGGCGCCCAAAAGCTCGATGAGATCGCCTTCGTCGCGCACCTGCTGGGATTCGGATGCGCGGATCGTGCAACCGTAACGTTCCGCGATCGCGCGATAGCGCGGCAGGCGCGCACGTACGAGGCGCGGGAACACCCAGCTCACGAAGCTGTCCGGTGCGATCTCCTCCACCCTGCGAATGTCGTGCTCACGCATAAACTCCGGCAACTGCTCGTCGAGAAAGGCTTCTCGGTAGTAGAGCGGCTTGGGGTTGTGCTGGGCGCGCTCGATCAGGGTCATCTCCATTTCGGCATCCGTCTCGATGTAGACGATCAGCGTGTGCGCGGCGAGGGTTTCCAGCACCGTTTCGTCGTCGAGTTCGCACACGCTCCCGCCGGCGTCGTTCAGGAAGTGCTCGTAGCCGTAGATCTCGCGCGCCTTGACGATGAAACCGGGCACATCGAGCATCGCCCGGATCTCCGCTTCGCGATGCAGGTGCTGACGGCGTTTGAACTCGGCCAGGCTCAGCCCATCCTGGGCCGGATCGCCAAGCTTGCCGAGGAATTTCGAGATCGGATCGAGGTTGTCGAACGAGATGTTGTTGCCGATGTAGATCGAGTCCGAGCGCAGCAGGTCGCGCAGGAATGGCACGGCCATCGCGCGGCGCTTGATGTCGTCGAGGATCGGTTCGTCGAGATAGCGTGTACCGATCCGGTAGTCGCCGGAATAGTGAAACCAGCGTTCGCGCGGGAGCTTCTTGGCAAGCTGCGTCTTGCCGACCCCGGACATGCCGAGCAGCGTGACTCGGCGGCGTTGCGGATGCAGAAAATCGTCGTGGCGATCTGACATGGGTAGACAGGCGTTGCGGTGTCGGGCCGCGATGCCGGGGAAGTCTAGCAGGAACGTTTGAACGCGGTCTGCGGCGACCGCGGACGGGGTCAGCTTGCAACCAGTCGTGGACGCGGGCGGTCGTTGCGCGCCATGGGCCGTGTGCCGGTCAGGGTCGTGTGCATGTTGCGCAGGGTGTTCAGGTCGTTCTCGAGCGCCTGCTGCTCGCGGCGCAGGTCGGCGATGCGGCTCTCGAGCGTGTCCATGGATTGATGGACACGCCGCAGGGAATCCAGCCGTTTTTCGACCCCGCGCTTGCGTTCGCGGATGCTGCGCCGCAGGGGCTTGAGCGCTTCGGTGAGCCAGCGGTCGCATTCGGTATGTGCGCGCACGAAGATGTCGCGCGCACGCGAGACCATGGTCACAAAGAACTTGCGCACGACGATGCCCTGTTCGGTCAGGGTCGTCTTGGTGCTGCGGCGGAATTCCTCCGCCTCCTGATACAGCAGTTCGAGCTGCACGCGGTATTCGATGATCGAGAACATCTTCGGCAGCGCGATGCCCTCGAGCGCGTGCTTCTCCTCGAAGCGGCGATAGATCGTCCGGATCAGGCGGCGGGTTCGTTCGTTCTGCTCGACGACGCCGAGCATGTCGTTGCGCACACGCTTGAGGAACTCGCCCATGTTGGCCTTGAGCTGGGACGTGGTCCAGCTGCCGATCATGTTGCGTCGCGTCTCGCCGATGTAGCGGTCGAGTTCGTCGAGGTCCAGCGCTGCGATGAGTTCGCGTCCCTGCAGCGCGAGCATCTTGCTGGAGGCCTGGAATTCCGAAACCGCGCGGTGATGTTCGTCCTGCTCTACGCGCAGCTTGCGCATCATGTTCTCGACGACGTTGCGGTTCTTGCCGCGCAGGGCCGTGAGTTCCTCGATCTCCACGCGACAGGCGTCGAGACGGTCACTGATGGTCGTGCGCGACTGCTCGATCAGGTCGCCGAGTTCGCGGCACACGGTCTCGTGGATGATGGCGTGTTTCTGCTTGAGCAGGTCTTCCGAGAGGTAGTGTTCGAGTTCACCGAGCCGGCTGCGACGCAGCAGGGTGCGGTTCTGGCGGATTTTGGCTACCAGCCCCTTCTGCGCCGAGGCCGGGAACACCAGCCGTTCGTCGACACCGAGGATCCTCGCCGTGGCCTCTTTCTGCTTGGCGATGGCCTCCTGCACGGCCGCCTCGTTCGAAAGCTCGTCCCAGAGCGTGTCGATCTTGTTCAGCACCACGATCAGGCCTTTGCGCCGGTCGCTGCGGAAGCCGCGGATGTGATGCTGCCAGACGTCCAGGTCGGTGCGGGTGACGCCGGTGTCCGCGGCGAGCAGGAAGATGACGGCATGCGCCTGCGGCAGCATGCCCAGCGTGAGTTCCGGCTCGGCGCCGAGCGCGTTCAGCCCCGGCGTGTCGAGGATCGTAAGCCCGCGTTTCAACAGCGCATGCGGGAAGTTGATCAGGGCGTGCCGCCACTTCGGGATATCGACCTCGGTGGGTTCCTTGGTCGCGTTCGCCTGGTACTCGGGGTTATACAGGCCAAGCTCGCGCGCCTCGCCCACGCTCACGCGGGTGGTGCGCAGCACCTCCGACAGCGCCTGCGCGACCTGTTCCGGATCGTCCAGATTCAGCTTGGTGCGGGTCCAGCGCGTGTGATCGAGCTTCAGGTCGCGCAGCGAGATGTCCTCGAGCCGCGTGGCGATCGGCAGCAGCTGGATGTAGGGCGACGTGGACTCGGGGTCCCAGAAGATCTCCGTCGGACACATCGTCGTGCGCCCGGCCGTGGACGGCAGCAGCCGGCGGCCGTAATCGGCGAAAAACAGTGCGTTGATCAGTTCGGATTTGCCGCGCGAGAACTCCGCGACCACGGCCAGGGTCAGGCGGTCCTGGCGCAGGACCTCGAGCGTTTCAAAGATCTTGAGGTCGAGATCGGCCTCGTTCAGGCCGTGATCGTCCAGCCAGTGCTGGAACGACTGGATGGTGTTGATCAGCGTCGACTTCCACTGGTCGTACGCTGCCAGATTCTGCTCGAAGCGGCTTTCGTCCAATTTTCTGGTCCGCGAACCCGGTCGGGATGCCCGTCGCCCCAGTCGACAGGCGTAGTGCCAGAAAGTATACGCCGAGCTGGCAAGACTTCAATGTAAGTCGTTGCCCGGGCGGTTATTTCCCCGGGCCCAGGGGGGGCGGGAGGGCTCAAGGCTGTGCAGCGAGGTCCACTTCGCGCAGGCGCCGGGCCGCGTCCTCGGGGCTGACGGTGGACACGAACAACCCGGAGCCCAGTTCGAACCCGCTGGGGATGGAGGTGCGCGGGCAGATCTCCAGGTGCCAGTGATAGCTGGAGGCGTCGCCCGCGAAGGGATCGCCCTGTGGGCGGGTGTGCAGGAAGAAGTTGTACTGCGCCCCGCCGATGACCCGGTCCAGTCGTGCCATCGCGCGCTGCAGCACGGTCGCGAAATCCTCGAGCTCGGCGTCGGTCACTGCGAGGAAATCCGACTCGTGACGCAGCGGCAGAACGTGCAGTTCCCACTCGTAGCGGCTGGCGAACGGCTTGATCGCGACAAAGTGGTTGCCCCGTTCGACCACGTACTGCCCGACGTCCACGCGCCGGCGGATCTCGCCGGATTCACGATCGTAGACCGTCGCCTCGAAGGTCAGCGCCTCGTCGATCAGCGCGCAGAAGATGCAGTGGCCGTTCTTGGCATGCCAGGCGCGGGCGTGATGCAGCTCGTTGTGGACGTTCTCAGGGACCACCGGCAGGGCGATGATCTGGCTGTGGGTGTGCGCAATGGACGCGCCGGCGGCCGGGCCGAAGTTCTTGAAGATCAACACGTAACGCAACCGAGGGTCGCTTGCGTACAGGTGCGCCGCACGGTCGCGGTACAGCGAGAACAGGCGTGCGATGTGCTCCGGTGCCATCTCGTGCAGGGCGATGCCGTGCTCGGCGTGGTCGATGACCACCTCGTGGCGGCCGTAGCCGTCGATGACCTGCTGCAGGCCGAGGGTCATGGACCGGTGCGCGCCTTCGGCGGCGAGCACCGGAAACAGGTTTTCGACGATGCGCATCTGCCACTTCTCGGCGTCGGGCCAGGCCGCGAGCGTGGGCGGGGTCATCGACTCGTTGCCCTTGCAGAACGGGCAGGTCGGGACCACGGCGCGGCGGTCGCGCTCGACCGCGGCCTCCTGTTTGCGCGGGCGCATGCCGCGTGCGGTCGAGATCAGGACCGACTCGCTCGGCACGATCGGGTTGATGCGAATCTCGCGGACGGATGGTGGATTGCTCACGCGCGGGGCTCCGTTTCCGGTATAGTCGCGCGCCTTTCTACCGGCGCACCGCCCGGTGCGTCCAATTCACCCGGCTTATGCCGTCATGCTTGACCGTCTGCGAAACATCGCCATCGTCGCCCATGTCGACCATGGCAAGACCACCCTGATCGACCGTCTGCTGCAGCAGTCCGGAACGCTCGGCGAGCGCTTCGGGCCGGTGGAGCGGGTCATGGATTCGAACGCGCTCGAACGCGAGCGTGGCATCACCATCCTGGCGAAGAATACGGCGATTCGCTGGGGCGACTGGCGCATCAATATCGTGGATACGCCGGGACACGCCGACTTCGGCGGCGAGGTCGAGCGCGTGCTGTCGATGGTCGACTCGGTGCTGCTGCTCGTCGACGCCGTCGACGGACCCATGCCGCAGACGCGGTTCGTGACGCAGAAGGCGTTCTCGTATGGTCTGCGGCCGATCGTGGTCGTCAACAAGCTCGACCGTGAGGGCGCGCGCCCGCACTGGGCGCTGGACCAGACCTTCGATCTGTTCGATCGGCTGGGCGCCAGCGAGGCGCAGCTCGATTTCCCGGTCGTGTACTGCTCGGCCCTGCAGGGCAGGGCGGGGCTCACGCCGGATTCCCTTGGCGACGATCTCTCGGCGCTCGTCGATACGATCGTTGCGCACTGTCCGCCGCCGGACGTCCAGGTCGATGGCCCGTTCCAGCTCCAGGTCAGTGCGCTGGGCTGGTCGAGCTACGTCGGCGCGCTCGGGATCGGTCGCATCCGGCGTGGCCGCATCCGGCGCAATTCGCCGGTCGTGGTCGTGCGCCGGGATGGGTCACGCTACGAGGGGCGCGTCCTGCAGGTGCTCGGCTTCCAGGGGCTCGACCGCGTCGAGGTCGACGAGGCCGTGGCCGGCGACATCATTGCGTTCACCGGACTCGAACGCCCGCGCATCGCCGACACCCTGTGCTCGCCCCAGGCCGTCGAGGCGCTGCCGCCGATCGCCGTCGACGAGCCGACGATCCAGATGCGCTTCGAGTCGAACACCTCGCCGTTTTCGGGCCGTGAGGGTCGCTTCGTGACCTCGCGCCAGCTGCGCGACCGGCTGGAGACCGAAACCATCCATAACGTGGCGCTGCGGGTCACGCCGACCGACGATCCGGATTGCTTCCTGGTCGCCGGCCGCGGCGAGCTGCACTTGTCCATCCTGCTCGAGACCATGCGTCGCGAGGGTTACGAGATGGCGGTGTCGCGCCCCGAGGTCGTGGTGCGCGAGCGCGACGGCGCGCTCGAAGAACCGTATGAAAGCCTGGTCGTGGACGTTGAATCCGACAGCCAGGGCGGCGTCATGGAGGCGCTCGGCGAGCGCGGCGGCGAACTGCTGGACATGGTGCCGGACGGCCACGGGCGCGTGCGCATGGATTACCGCATTCCGGCGCGCGGCCTGATCGGTTTCCAGAGCCTGTTTCGTACCCTGACCGCCGGTTCCGGTCTCATGCACCATGTCTTCGAGGCCTTCGGACCGCTGCGCCCCGGACGCATCGCGCCACGGGCGAACGGCGCGATGATCTCGAACTCGACGGGCAAGGTGCTCGGTTACGCGCTGTTCAACCTGCAGGAGCGCGGCCGATTGTTCGTCGCGCCCGGCGAGCCCGTCTACGAGGGGCAGATCGTCGGCATCCATGCGCGCAACAACGATCTGACGGTGAACCCGACCCGCGCCAAGCAGCTGACGAATATTCGCGCGGCGGGAAAAGACGACAACATCCTGCTGTCGCCGCCCGTGGTGTTTTCGCTGGAGCAGGCGCTGGAGTGGATCGAGGACGACGAACTCGTCGAGATCACCCCGGCGGCGATCCGTTTGCGCAAACGCCATCTGCTCGAGTCCGACCGACGGCGCCATTCGCGCGCGATCGCGGGCTAGTGGGCCAAGTGGAAAGTTCTGTAACCCTCAGAGCCACAGTGCGAGCGCGAATCAAGGCGCGTTTCGCAGGCAATGGCCCCTCCCTTGTCAAGAAACGCAACACAGAGTCGCGCTCGCACTGTGGCTCCCGAAGGGCCGCGCCACAAGCCTTGTGGGCTATGTTGCAGCCCTTGGAAAGGGCCTGCCATTCCCTGCGGACTGCGCCTTGCCCACAAGGCTTGCGGCGTGGCTGAGCGTCACAGAACTTTCCACTTGGCCCACTAGGCGCGGTCGCGCCCACGATCGGGCCGGGTACACTGCGCGCCAGCCATGCTGTATCCAGAGATCAAACCGAATGCGACCTTCCGGCTGGAGGTCGGCGACCGTCACTCTCTGTACGTCGAAGAGTCCGGCAACGAGGCCGGCCTGCCGGTGGTGTTCCTGCACGGCGGCCCCGGGGCCGGCTGCGATGCGCTGCACCGGCGGTTTTTCGACCCGAATGCCTACCGGATCGTGCTGTTCGACCAGCGCGGTGCCGGGCGTTCGCGGCCACACGCTGAACTCAACGCCAACGACACCTGGGCGCTGGTCGCGGATATCGAACGCATCCGCGAGCATCTCGGAATCGAGCGCTGGGTCGTTTTCGGTGGTTCCTGGGGATCGACACTGGCGCTGGCCTATGCCGAAACTCATCCCGACCGGGTGCTCGCGCTGGTGTTGCGTGGCATCTTTCTATGCAGCCGCGACGAGATCCAGTGGTTCTACCAGCGCGGCGCAAACCGTCTGTTCCCGGATGCCTGGGAAGACTACGAGCGTGTGATTCCCGCGGCCGAGCGGGCCGACATGGTTGCCGCGTACCACCGGCGCCTGACCGGCGATGATGAACTCGCGCGCATGGCGGCGGCCAAGGCCTGGTCGCAGTGGGAGGCGCGGCTTGCGACCCTGCTGCCGAACCGGGCGATCGTCGACCATTTCGCCGCGCCGCACACGGCGCTGGCGCTGTCCCGCATCGAGTGCCACTACTTCATGAACGATGCGTTCCTGCGCGAGAACCAGCTGATTGCGGACGCCGGCAGGCTCGCGGGCATTCCTGGCGTGATCGTGCACGGGCGCTACGATGTGATCTGCCCGCTCGAAAATGCCTGGACCCTGCACCGGGCTTGGCCGGACTCGGAACTTCAGATCATCGCCGACGCCGGCCATGCGGTCAGCGAGACGGGCATCACCCGTGCGCTGGTGGCGGCGACGAACCGGTTTGCCGCGCAGTTCGGAGCGGCCTGAAGACTGTCGGCCGACTCTCGCCCAGAGAAACTCTGAACAATTCTAGAGTTTCCGTAGGGAAGCTCTGATCAATCCATCCCGGATTGCCAGAGCTTTGAGCCCGAAAAAGTGCGATTTTTCGTTTTCTTTCATTTTCCACGCCTTACACTCGTTGAAAATGGCGGGACAGGACGCTAGCCATCGCGACCGGGATAGACGATGTGCGTTGCGCAATCGGGGCTGTCGTCGCCGTCACCGGGCGCCTCTTCAATCTGCTCCAGTTCCAGTGACAGGCCGGACTTGCGGATGATGTCTTCGGCCACCTGCTTGCGTCGTGCTTCGTCCTGAATGCGCTCGTCGTTGCGGTGCTGGGCGGCGGTTTCCTGTTCCTGACGGGCCGCCAGGTCGCGCAGCCAGCCGGGCAGACCATCGTCGGCCGCTTCGGAGGCCTGCGGTTCCAGCGGCACGACCTCGAGATTGAAGGCCTTCGCGAGTTCGAGGTAGTTGGTTGCCGCCGGTTCGTTGACCACTTCGGGCAGGTATGCTTCAAAGAAGCGGCGCAGTTCCGAGAGCTGGTTTTCCAGCAGCGCCGGCACTAGCATCGAGTACATGTCGATCAGGGTGACGGCGTTTTTCAGCGAGTCGGATTGGCTGATGCCGTACATGCGTTTGGCCATGCCCGCGTTGACGATGTGCAGGTCGGCGTATATATCGACGAGCCCGCGGAACTCGATGCTGCCGCCGGCGGCGGCCTGGCGCAGAAAGTACTGCGACAACAGGTACATGCCGGTGACCCGAAAAACGGTTTCCTCCTCGGACGCCAGCGGCAGGTGAAACCGCGCCATGGGCTTGAGGTGTGCCGTCTTCGGGCAGCCGCAGATCGGCACGATGAGGTCGAGCATCGAGGCCAGTGCGTTCTGGATCGGCAGGCGTTGGATCACGCGGCGGTTTTCGGTGACGACCTCCAGTTCGATCTTGTCGATCGAACGGGTATCGTGGAACCGCTCGGCGATCCGGCTCATCTGCACGGCCAGCGGGCACTGCGGATGTTGGTCCGCCTGAAGCGGGCAGTGCGAACACTGGTGATGGGCGAGCGCGGTCCACTGCGGTGGGTCGGCGACGGGCTCGGAGATGAGGTCGAAGGTTTCGCCGTCCAGACAGAAGCGAAACGTTTCGATACGGTGATCGCCGAGCCGGAGCCGGTAGTCGATTCGGACTTGATTCAATGCATCCCCCGTGGGCACCGAGCCCCACCCGCGGCCTCGCACATGCCCGAACCCATGACAGCAGAACCGATCAGGCAAAAAGTGTGAACCGCGTCACATCCAGGGCCCTTGCATGGCAGTATCGCCCGGGCCGCCGTGGCCCCGCACGCCCATGATCGGACTGATCCAGCGTGTGCGCGAGGCCGCAGTGGATGTGGGCGGCGAGCGTGTCGGCGCGATCGGCAGCGGCCTGCTGGTCCTGGTCGGAGTGCGCAGGGACGACGACGAGCGCAATGCCGCGCGGCTGGTCGAGCGCATCCTCGGCTATCGGATGTTCGCCGACGACCGGGGTCGCATGAACCTGAACCTGACCCAGACCGGCGGCGGACTGCTGCTGGTGCCGCAGTTCACGCTGGCAGCCGATACGCGTTCGGGGCGTCGACCGGGGTTTGATCCGGCCGCGCCGCCGGCGCGGGCCGAGGCGCTGTTTGATCACCTGGTCCGGACCGCGCGTGACAGCCACCCGGCGGTGGCTACGGGGCGCTTCGGTGCGCACATGCAGGTGCGCCTCACCAACGACGGCCCGGTAACCTTCTGGTTGGAGGCCTGAGGACGCGTGTCCCGTCCTGCTGTCGAGGCGGGCCGACATGCCGTATCCTTGCGCAATTCAGCCTGAACGAGCCGGTCCATGGGACGCGAAGCCACCGTACAACGCAACACGCTCGAGACGCAGATCGAGGCCCGTGTGGACCTCGACGGCAGCGGCCGCAGCGAACTCGCCATCGGCGTGCCGTTCCTCGAACACATGATCGACCAGATCGCGCGCCACGGCATGCTCGACCTGACAATTCGCGCGAGCGGTGATCTGCACATCGATGCCCACCACACGGTCGAGGATGTCGGCATCACGCTCGGCCAGGCGCTGGCGCGTGCGATCGGTGACAAGAAGGGCGTGCGTCGCTACGGCCATGCCTACGTGCCGCTGGACGAGGCGTTGTCACGGGTGGTGGTCGACTTTTCCGGACGGCCCGGGCTCGAATACCACGCGGAGTTTCCGCGCGCCAGGATCGGCGATTTCGATGTGGACCTGATCGGCGAGTTCTTTCAGGGCTTCGTGAATCATGCGGCCGTCACACTGCATGTCGACACCCTGCGCGGGCGCAACGCGCACCACATCGCCGAGACGCAGTTCAAGGCGTTCGGTCGGGCGTTGCGCATGGCCGTGGAGCCGGACCCGCGTGCGGCCGGGCAGATTCCGTCGACGAAGGGGTCGCTCTAGGCGCCCTGAGCGGAGCACCGTCGTGCAGCGTATCGCGGTCGTTGACTACGGCATGGGCAACGTGCGCTCGGTCGTGCGCGCGCTCGAACATGTCGTGGAAGGCTCGGCCGAGGTGGTGCTGAGCGGCGATCCCGCGGTGATCGACGCCGCCGACCGCGTGGTGTTTCCGGGCCAGGGCGCGGCGCGCGACTGCATGCTGTCCCTGGGCGAACGCAGCCTGGACGACGCCCTGCGCCGGGCCGCGCGCGAGCGACCGTTTCTCGGCATCTGCATGGGCCTGCAGGTGCTCATGGACCACAGCGACGAGAATGAGGGTACTGCGTGTCTCGGGCTGTATCCGGGCGTGGTGCGTCGT
This sequence comes from Chromatiales bacterium, assembly GCA_020445605.1. Lineage (NCBI taxonomy): Bacteria > Pseudomonadati > Pseudomonadota > Gammaproteobacteria > Chromatiales > Chromatiales bacterium. The sequence goes on along the minus strand of JAGRGH010000055.1, from coordinate 7,403 downwards.
TTCGATGCTGACACTGACGGCATCAGCAAGATTCCGCACATGGGCTGGAATGCCGTGCATCAGACCCGGGGGCATCCGCTCTGGCAGGGCATCGACGACGGCGCGCGGTTCTATTTTGTCCACAGCTATTACGTCGTGCCCGATGACCGCACACTGGTCAGCGCGACCTGCGACTACGGGCGCACCTTTGCGGCCGGCATCGCGCGCGACAAGGTCTTTGCGGTACAGTTTCACCCAGAGAAAAGCGCCTCCGACGGCCTGCGCCTGCTCGCGAATTTCGTCGGCTGGTCAGACCGCTGAGTTTCTATTCATACGCGACTGCTTGACGGTATCCCAGTCATGTTGTTGATCCCGGCGATCGACCTCAAGGATGGCCAGTGCGTACGCCTGCGCCAGGGGCGGATGGACGATGCCACCGTGTTCTCCGACGATCCGGTGGCCGTCGCCGCGCGCTGGGTCGAACAGGGTGCGAAACGTCTGCACGTCGTGGACCTCAATGGCGCGTTCGAGGGTAGGCCGGTAAACGCCGAGGTGATTCACCGCATCGCTGAGCGGTTTCCCGATCTGCCGATCCAGGTCGGCGGCGGCATCCGCGACGAAGACACGATCCAGACCTATCTGGAGGCCGGTGTGCAGTGGTGCATTCTCGGCACCAAGGCAGTTAGCGAACCGCACTTCGTCAACGAGATCTGCCTGGAGTTTCCGGGGCACATCATCGTTGGGCTCGATGCGAAGGACGGCAAGGTCGCGATCGACGGCTGGTCAAAGCTTTCGCGCCACGACGTCATCGACATGGCGCTGCATTTCGAGCGCGACGGTGTCGAGGCGATCATCTACACCGACATCGCACGCGACGGCATGATGGATGGGCTGAACATCGATGCCACCGCACGACTCGCCAATGCGATCACCGTGCCCGTCATTGCCTCCGGCGGCATCACGACGCTGGACGACATCCGGCGGCTCGGCGAGGCAGATTCGCCCGGCATCATCGGCGCGATCACCGGCCGGGCGATCTACGAGGGCACGCTGGACTTCGCGGCCGGCCAGGCGCTGGCCGCGACCTTCGGCTCCTGATGCAGATGCCCCGTCCACGCTAGGCGGCCGCCATGCTCGCCAAGCGCATCATCCCCTGCCTTGATGTTGACGCCGGTCGCGTCGTCAAGGGTGTGAAGTTCGTCGAGATTCGCGATGCCGGCGACCCCGTGGAGGTGGCCGCGCGCTACGATCGCGAGGGCGCCGACGAGATTACCTTTCTCGACATCACGGCGAGTTCCGACGACCGCGAGACGATCGTCCACATCGTGGAGGCCGTTGCGAGTCAGGTCTTCATCCCGCTGACCGTCGGCGGCGGCATTCGCAAGGTTGCCGACGTTCGGCGCATGCTCAATGCCGGAGCAGACAAGGTCGCGATCAACACCGCCGCCATTCACAACCCGGATTTCGTGCGCGAGGCCGCGGAGCGGTTCGGTTCGCAGTGCATCGTCGTTGCGATCGACGCCAAGCAGGTCGAATCCGGCGCGTCGCCGCGCTGGGAAATCTTCACGCATGGCGGGCGCAAACCCACGGGAATCGACGCCGTTGAATGGGCGCGGCGCATGGCCGATTACGGTGCCGGCGAGATCCTGCTGACCAGCATGGATCGCGACGGGACGAAGTCGGGGTTCGATCTCGCGCTCACGCGCACCATCAGCGATGCGGTTCCGATTCCGCTGATTGCCTCGGGTGGTGTCGGCAATCTGGATCACCTGGTCGATGGCGTCACCAAAGGGCATGCCGATGCGGTGCTGGCCGCGAGCATCTTTCATTTCGCCGAATTCAGCATCGAACAGGCCAAGCGGCACATGCGCGCGGCCGGCGTGGAGGTGCGTCTGTGACCCAGCCGCAGTGGATGAGCGAGCTGCGTTTCGACGAGCACGGCCTGATCCCGGCGATCGCCCAGGAGGTCGGCACGGGCCGGCTGCTGATGGTCGCGTGGATGGATCGCACCGCGCTCGAGGAAACCGTGGCCACCGGGCGTGCCGTGTATTTTTCGCGCTCGCGCCAGCGGCTCTGGCGCAAGGGCGAGGAGTCTGGCCACTGGCAGAACGTTCGCGCTGTGCGCCTGGACTGTGATGCCGATGTCGTGCTGCTCGAGGTGGAGCAGCTGGGCGGCATCGCCTGTCACACCGGGCGGCACAGCTGCTTTTTTCGCGAGCTGCGCGATGGCGAGTGGGTCGAGATCGACCCGGTGCTTAAATCGCCGGAGGAAATCTATGGCAAGGGCTGAATCCCGGATTCGTGGCCGCGCGGCAGGACTGCTCGCCGTTTGCGCGCTCGTGTGGTCCATCCCGGGCGCGGGCTGGGCCGAAGAGGCCGAGCGCCTACGCGAGGCGGTCGATGTGCTCGAGCAGATCATGGCCGTTCCCGAAAACGAAATTCCGCCGGCATTGCTACGCGACGCGGCCGGCATTGCAATCGTCCCCGGTGTGATCAAGGTCGGGTTCGTCATCGGTGGCCGACACGGCAAGGGCGTGGTTTCGGTGCGCGGAAGCGACGGACAGTGGAGTGCGCCGGCGTTCCTGTCGCTGACCAGCGGCAGTGTCGGCTGGCAGATCGGGGCGCAGTCGACCGATGTGGTGCTGGTGTTCAAGTCGCGCCGCGGAATTGATGGCATCGTCGACGGCAAATTCACCCTCGGCGCCGATGCCGCGGTCGCGGCCGGGCCGGTCGGGCGCAATGCCTCGGCCGCGACGGACACGAGCCTGAAGGCGGAGGTCTATTCCTACTCGCGCTCGCGCGGACTGTTCGCCGGGGTGTCGCTCGAGGGCTCCGCGCTCGAGATCGACGCTGCCGCGAACAGCGCTTACTACGGCGCCGGTACTGGCGCCGGAGCGATCCTGGCGGGAGAGCTGCCGCAACTGCCCGCCGAGGCAGATGCGCTGCGCACCGCGCTGGCGCGCGCCGTGGACGCCGCGCCATGAGCGATTCGGCGCTGGACCGGCTCAGCGCGGTCATCGACGCGCGCAGGGGCGCGGATCCCGAGGCTTCCTATGTGGCACGACTGCACGCGGCCAAACTCGACGCGGTACTGAAGAAGATCGGCGAGGAGGCGACCGAACTCGTCATGGCGGCCAAGGACGCGGATCGGGCGGCGATCGTGCATGAGGCAGCTGATCTGTGGTTCCACACCTTGGTGCTGTTGAGCCGGTTCGATGCCGACGCAGCGGCGGTGGTTGCCGAGTTGGAACGCCGGTTCGGTACCTCCGGTCTTGCCGAAAAGGCGGCCCGGGGCTAGGTTCCCGATTGGCGTAGGTTTCCGCGCACCGGCCGGCAGGCCGGCTGCTGCGGTACGATAAGCGCAATTCATCGACCAATCCGGAGATTCCCATGGGCGTTGGTGGCATTAGCATCTGGCAGCTTCTGATCATCCTGCTGATCGTGGTGCTGCTGTTCGGAACGAAGAAACTCCGCAGCATGGGCGGCGACCTCGGCGCGGCCCTGAAGAGCTTCAAGTCCGCGGTCAAGGACGGTGAGGACGCCAAGGACAAGGACGCCGCGAAGATCGAGAGCCAGGCCGACGAGTCCGTCGCCGCAAGTACGCCCGAACGCGACAAGGAAAAGGCCTGATCGCAATCCTGTTTGCCAGCCCGGCGCAGGCGTGACGCCTGACTGACTGCGGCATGGCGCCGAGGCGTAGCGCCGGTGTTCGATATCGGATTCTGGGAACTCGTGGTGATCGGTGTTGTGGCGCTGGTCGTCATCGGGCCTGATCGTCTTCCGCGCGTCGCGCGCAAGGCCGGCATGTGGGTCGGCAAGATGCGCGGATTCGTCTCCAGCGTGAAGGCCGACATCGATCGGGAGCTTCGCGCGGAGGAACTCAAGCGCGTGCTTGATCAGCAGAACCAGCTCGCAAAGAGCGCGTTGGAAGACATCGAGGACATCACCGCGCAGACGCGCGAGTCTGTCGGCTCCGCGCAGAAATCCGCCGCCGCCGCGCTGAATGCTGCGCAAGACGCTGCAACCGATGACGAAAAAAAGCAGCGATCCGGATCCTGATCAGAACGAACAGCCGTTTCTGTCGCACCTGGTCGAACTGCGCGACCGGCTGTTGCGCGCGGTTGTCGCTGTCCTGATCCTGTTCGTCGGGCTGTTTTACTTCGCCAACGATATCTATACGTTCCTCGCGGGGCCGCTGCTCGCCCACCTGCCGGAAACGAGCAGCATGATCGCCGTGGACGTGGCCTCGCCGCTGCTGACGCCGCTGAAGCTGACGCTGGTGCTGTCCATCTTTCTCGCGATGCCCTATCTGCTCTATCAGATGTGGGCGTTTGTTGCGCCCGGGCTGTATCGCCACGAGCGGCGCCTGGCGGCGCCGCTCCTTGTCTCCAGCACGCTGCTGTTTTATCTCGGCGCGGCATTCGCGTATTTCGTTGTTTTTCCGCTGGTCTTTGCGTTTCTAACCGGAACGGCGCCGGAGGGCGTCGCGGTCATGACGGATATCGCGCGCTATCTGGATTTTGTGCTGACGCTTTTCTTTGCGTTCGGCTTGTCGTTCGAGGTGCCTGTAGCGACGGTGTTGCTGGTGGCCATCGGTGCGACCACGCCGGACTCGCTGCGGTCGAAGCGTCCATATGTCATCGTCGGCGCATTTGTTGTCGGCATGCTGCTGACGCCGCCGGACGTGATTTCGCAAACGCTTTTGGCTGTGCCGGTCTGGTTGCTCTACGAGGTCGGGGTGGTCGCCTCTGCAATCATGGTGCGAAATCGAACCCGTAACAAGGCGAAAGAAGTCATGCAGGGGGAGACCCCGTTCAGCCCGATGTCGGATGCCGAGATGGACGCGGAACTCGACCGCATCGAGGCCGAGGAGCAGGAAGTCAAGGGCAAGTCATGAAACAGCGATGGCCGCTCGTGGTCACAGGCATGGTGGCTATGTTTGTCGCCACGGTGGCGATCGCGTTGTCACCGTCGCTGAATCGCAACGAGTTGACCGGTCACGCCTCGCCGTATCTGGCAATGCATGGGCAGGATCCGGTGCGTTGGCGCGACTGGGGTCCGCAGGTTCTGGCGTCCGCCCGCGACAACAATCAGCTGATTTTCATCTCCAGCGGCTACTTTTCCTGTCACTGGTGCCACGTGATGCAGCGTGAGAGCTACCAGGATCCCGGCGTCGCGGCGCTTCTCGACGCCGGTTTCGTATCGGTGAAGATCGACCGCGAGTTGCTTCCGGCGCTCGACGCGCATCTGATCGACTTCGTGGAACGCACGCAGGGGCAGGCGGGCTGGCCGTTGAATGTGATTCTTACCCCGGATGGCTATCCGATCATCGGGTTCACCTACCTGCCGCGTGACCGTTTTGCGTCAGTGCTCAAGCAGATTGGAACGCTCTGGCGCGACGATCGCGAAGAGCTGTTGCGACTGAGCCGCGCAGCCTTGGCCGAACTCGTCGCGGCGCGCTCTGCCGCGCAGCCATCGCCGATGGTGCCGCCGCCGCCCGCGGCCTGGGCGGAGCTCCTGAGCCGGCAGGCGATCGCGATCGGCGCGGAGGTCGAGGGCGGCTTCGGACAGCAGAACAAGTTTCCGATGAGCCCGCAGCTGCTGGCGCTTTTCGAAGCGCTTACGGTGCGCGACGATCCTGCCTTGTCCGGCTTCCTGGAACTGACGCTGGAACGCATGGCGTCCCAGGGGCTGCGCGATCACCTTGGTGGCGGATTCTTCCGCTACACCGTCGATCCCGGCTGGCAGGTTCCACATTTTGAAAAGATGCTTTACGACAACGCGCAACTGGCGCGTGTCTATCTCATGGCCGCGAAGCGGTTCGCACGAGCGGATTTTGCCGCCGTCGCGCGGGAGACAATAGATTTTGTTCTAGAGGAGATGGATGCCTCGGGCGGAGGGTTCGTGGCCAGCCTTTCGGCAGTCGATTCCGCGGGTGTCGAAGGTGGCTACTACGTCTGGGATCAGGCCACGCTCAACAGGCTCCTCGACGGGCCGGAGCGAGCCGCCATGCGGTTGCTCTGGGGGCTTGGCGACGGTGCGCCGGACGTGGAGGCGGGCGATTTGCCCCGCATTTCGCGCACAATTGCCGAAGCGGTCAGCGAGCTTGGCGTGTTGGCCGACACGCTTGGCGCGGTCTTTGAATCCGCTCGTCGAAAACTTGCGCTGGACCGGTCGGCCCGCTCGCTTCCGGTGGACGACAAGCGAGTGACTGCCTGGAATGCGCTGGTGCTCGAGGCGCTTGTCGATGCCGCACGAACCCTTCCGGAGCGGGAGCGTTACGCAGGCGCGGCCCGCCGATTGGCCGGCTGGATGAAACAACACCTCTGGAGCAACGGCAGTCTGGCCCGCGCCTGGGCCGGCGGCGGCGCCTTGGGCGCCGGCACGCTGGAGGACTATGCGTATCTCACGCGCGCCATGATGGAGCTTGCCGAGCTGACGGGCTCGCAGACTGATCGGGACTTTGCCCAGACGCTTGCCGAACAGGCGTGGAGTCGCTTTTACTCCCTGTCGGGCTGGCGCCTCGACGATGGGCTTGCATTGCCCGGGGTGGCCGGTGAGCCGGTGCAGGCCGACGGCCCAATGCCCGCGCCTGCCGCCACCTTGATTTTGACGTCACTGGAACTCGGTGGCGCGGTGGCGCGCCATGCTCGCCAGGCCCGTGGCGAGGCCGCCGCAGCGGTCTGGGACAGCCCCTTTTGGCACGCCACGCATCTGGTGCATTACCTGCATTGACGCCGCCTCACGCAGACGGTTGACGTCGGCACGCCGGCCCGTATAATGCGCCTCCCTTGCCACGGCAGGGGCAGAAAAAATTCGGCGGCAATCTGTTGACACCGAATTTTCCGACAAGTCATAATTGTCGGTCTGCGCTGGAACAAACCGGCGACGCTCTTTGACAATTCGGATCAAGTAATTTGTGTGGGTGCTCCGTCGAGTCCTGGTGTCTGTACACCGGCTCGATCTGAGCAACCTTTTATGCTCCGATTGAGCCAGGGTGGGTCGGCCCTAATCGACCAAACAACCTTCAACTGAAGAGTTTGATCCTGGCTCAGATTGAACGCTGGCGGCATGCCTAACACATGCAAGTCGAACGGTAACAGGCCCTTCGGGGTGCTGACGAGTGGCGGACGGGTGAGTAATGCGTAGGAATCTTCCCAACGGTGGGGGATAGCCCGGCGAAAGCCGGATTAATACCGCATACGTCCTACGGGGGAAAGCGGGGGATCTTCGGACCTCGCGCCGATGGATGAGCCTACGTCGGATTAGCTAGTTGGTGGGGTAATGGCCTACCAAGGCGACGATCCGTAGCTGGTTTGAGAGGACGATCAGCCACCCCGGAACTGAGACACGGTCCGGACTCCTACGGGAGGCAGCAGTGGGGAATATTGGACAATGGGCGCAAGCCTGATCCAGCCATGCCG